>JAYKIC010000378.1:0-4467 GCA_035284985.1 Leptolyngbyaceae cyanobacterium | reverse complement strand
CCATTATGGATGCGGTAGCGGCGTTTTTCTACCGGATGAAAATCGTGGTGGAACCGTCGGGAGCCTTGGGGTTGGCGGCCCTGCTCAGCGGCAAGGTGCAGGCTGGCGGTCGGGTGGGGGTGATCATTAGTGGCGGCAACATCGATGCCACCACGATGGGCGAGATTCTGACTCAGGCGGCACCGTGTGAGTAGGCACACTCGTCAAAGAAGACTGGCCAGAATTGGCGTAAATAGAAGAATAAGAAATTTGCAGAGGGGCCACGGAGGGCGATCGCCTAGGTTACAGTAGAAACGATTACACTGACTATGTTTGTGTTTGTAACATTGTTTGTGTTTGTAACATTCAGCGTTCCTACAACGTTCAGCGACCCTGAGAAACTTATGACCTACAATCTTGAACTAGATAGAGCTGTGGATGCGGCTTTCTTGGATGATTCTCCCACTCAACTTAGTATTGTGGAAATGATTGAGACTGTCATTTTCAGTCTGGAAGAAGAAGGCAGCGCCATGGTTAGCCATGACGGCCATAGCTCTAACCAATCTGCTTATCTTTGGAAATTCAAGTACGGTTCGGTTGAGGTGTTCGTTCAGCTAACGGGAACCACCGACGAGGATACCTTTAGCGTTTGGGCTAAAGTGCTTCAACTGCCCGCCAAAAATGAACCCCAGTTGATGCGGAAATTACTGGAAATGAACTGGGCTGAAACCTTTGAAGCCTGTTTCTGCATTCTAGGGGATGCGATCGCCGTCGCCACCTCCCGCACTGTGGCCGAACTCTCCCCCGGAGAAGTATCCCGCAATATCACTATTGTGGCCACCATTGCCGATGATCACGATGACCTCCTCCAAGCTGAGTTTGGTCAATCTTAAATCGGGCTATCGTGAGATGTGGCGATACCATGCTAGAACGACCTGATGCAGGCTAGAAAAAATGTGGGGTACATCGCGCCCCACTGGGCACAGCGTTGTTAAGGGGAGAAGGCGATCGCCCATCTCACTATCCTTTTTCGTCTCCCTACGGCCTGGATGCCAATATTTTCATCATCAACTGGGTCATCTGCTTCAGATCTGTTCGGATGGCTTGCAGTTCCTGCTCAATCCCTTGGAGCCGTTGCTCGACCGACCCAGAGGTACCATCGTCTTGGAAAACATCCTTGGGAGTTTTGGGCACTGTTTTAGCGGTATAACCTGGCACCGATGGGGAGGATTGCTTCAGCTTCTCCGCGAGTGCCTCCCAACCTTTTGCCTTGAGATTAAAATGAGCTTTGGCTGCCTTGAGCGTCTTGAAGTCCTGTTTCAGTTGCTCAACGGTGTAGCCTTGGGCGAGGGCAGATGTTTCCACCTGGACTAGATCGTCTTCCACCATGTCCACGACTTCATCAATCAGGCGATCGTGATTTTGGGCCATTTGAGCGGCTGCGCCCAGAATCCGCGCCGTGGCTTGGATTTGAACCTCATCTTCTTGACGCAGGTGTTGGGCGATCGCACGAATGCGATCGCCCAACCTCGATGGAGCATCGGTAGCCATACTAGCAGAGGGATCAAGGGTCATCGTTTTTATCCTACTCCGCCAGAATGTCTTGAATCGTCTGCCAAATCCGTCGGAATTTTTGGATTAAACTCACCGGACTCTCGGTAGAATTATCCTCCACCGAATCCACCAAGTTTTGGATCCGATCCATCCGAGTGGCCAATGCCTCTAAATTCCCGATGGCATCATCTCGACGAACAATGGAATCCCGTAGGATTACTGTCATTTCCCCAATTTCTTGCTTCAGACGTTCATTTTCCCGCTTCCGCCGCGTTTCCCAACTCTTGATCCCCGCCTTGGAACGCCGCTCAAACTTCAAATCAGATTGAGCCTGATTGTAAAGCACGATATACTCATCCCGCTCAGTGGTGAGAGTATGGATTTGAGACCATAGTTCACCATTGCTGACCTTTTCTTGCTGATAGAGGGTCAGTGTAGACTGGTACCTGTGCTGCTCCTCTTGGTAAAGCGTCAATGTTGATTGATACCGTTGCTGCTCTTCTTCATATAAGGCAAGCGTTGTATTGTATTTTTGCTGTTCTCCCTGATAGAGCGTGAGAGCCGATTGGTACTTTTGCTGCTCCTCTAAATACCGCTGATGGGTTTGCGCCGATTCATCTTCTGCGTGTTTGAGCTTTTCTTGCAACTCATTTTTTTGGACCCGTAGCGTCATCAAAAGTTGCTTGGACTCGCTGGAGGTGATGGGTTCAGTTCTATGACCTTGGGGATATTGGGCTGCACGGTCATCGTTAATAGTCTTACGATCGGCTCTTTCCATCGGCATTGTCCTAACTCCACTCTGATTTACGCCAACTTAGAGTACCCATTTTTTCAATCAAAATTCAAAATCAGAATTATTACCCATTTCCTTCCCTAAAAGATACAAAAAAATTGACAGGTTTTAAGTCAACTAAATCCATAATTGTAAAAAACTAGTTTTCGGCAATCGGCCCATGACATAAAACTGTCACCACTGTTTTATTAATCTATTGTTACATTTACTGTTTGCCGACTCAGTTAACCTATCAAATCATTGCTAAAACTGATGTGAATCAGCGCAAAACCGTTACATAGTAACGGTTTGACAAGATAATGTTGGAAATCTAAACAAAATATAAAAAATAGTTATATAAGCTCAAAGAAACTTGGAAGCTAGGCTTATCGAAACGGGCTGAATACCTGATACTATTTTTCAAGAACCTAGTCATTCAGGGGTGGGCGTCGGGAATTTCGGTTAACCAATCGAGCGGTGTCAGCCTACTCTTCACCTGAAGATGGACTAGCTAAAAATAATCCGTACAGATTGCCTTTTAAGACAGTTTGTCGCTGTTGTATCAAGAATTCCTCTGGTATTTTCTGGAAGTATTTTTATCAGCAGTGCAGGGTTTTTGTGCTTTGGATTTGAGTGATTATTAGGAAGGGAAAATATGTCGTATTCTCAAACGAGAACTCAGTCGAAGGCTGGGTATGAAGCTGGGGTTAAGGATTATAAACTGACGTACTATACTCCAGACTACACACCCAAGGATACGGATGTCTTAGCTGCATTCCGGATGACTCCTCAGCCTGGGGTACCTCCCGAAGAGGCAGGTGCTGCGGTTGCTGCGGAATCCTCCACTGGAACCTGGACAACTGTATGGACTGACCTTTTGACTGATTTGGATCGTTACAAGGGTCGTTGCTATGATGTTCAGCCTGTTCGGGGTGAAGACAATCAGTACATCGCTTACATTGCCTATCCGCTTGATTTGTTTGAAGAAGGCTCTGTAACTAACCTACTGACTTCTATCGTTGGTAACGTATTTGGTTTCAAAGCGTTGCGTGCGCTTCGTCTAGAAGATTTGCGGATGCCCGTTGCTTACTTGAAGACCTTTCAGGGGCCACCCCACGGGATTCAGGTTGAGCGCGATAAGTTGAACAAGTATGGTCGTCCGATGTTGGGTTGTACCATTAAGCCCAAGTTGGGTTTGTCCGCGAAGAACTACGGTCGTGCAGTGTATGAGTGCTTGCGCGGTGGTTTGGACTTCACTAAGGATGATGAAAACATCAACTCCCAGCCGTTCCAGCGGTGGCGCGATCGCTTCCTCTTCGTAGCGGATGCCATTCACAAATCCCAAGCTGAAACGGGTGAGATCAAAGGTCACTACTTGAACGTAACCGCTCACACCTGTGAGGAAATGTTCAAGCGGGCTGAGTTCGCCAAAGAGCTTGAGATGCCCATCATCATGCATGACTTCTTGACCGCTGGTTTTACTGCTAACACCAGCTTGGCCAAGTGGTGCCGTGACAATGGCTTGTTGCTGCACATCCACCGAGCCATGCACGCGGTAATCGACCGTCAGAAGAACCACGGGATTCACTTCCGCGTTTTGGCTAAGTGCCTGCGGATGTCCGGTGGCGACCACATCCACACAGGTACTGTGGTTGGTAAGCTTGAAGGTGAAAAAGGCATCACCATGGGTTTTGTTGACCTATTGCGTGAGAACTACGTTGAGCAAGATCTCTCCCGTGGTATCTACTTCACCCAAGACTGGGCTTCCATGCCTGGGGTAATGGCTGTAGCCTCCGGTGGTATCCACGTATGGCACATGCCTGCTCTAGTGGAAATCTTCGGTGATGATTCCGTCCTTCAGTTTGGTGGTGGTACCTTGGGCCACCCTTGGGGTAACGCTCCCGGTGCAACTGCTAACCGGGTTGCCCTAGAAGCTTGTATCCAAGCTCGTAACGAAGGTCGTGACTTGACCCGTGAAGGTGGCGACATCATCCGCGAAGCGGCTAAGTGGTCTCCTGAACTGGCGGTTGCTTGCGAAGTTTGGAAGGAAATTAAGTTTGAATTCGAGGCAATGGATACCGTCTGATCCTCGGTTCCTATGGTAGGTGTTATGGGATAAAAATTTCTCATAACACTACCCTATTGCCAGGGCTGGCATTGTT
>JAYKIC010000377.1:0-11626 GCA_035284985.1 Leptolyngbyaceae cyanobacterium | reverse complement strand
CACCCCAACCCCTCTCCCAGAGCGGGAGAGGGGCTTTCGACCCAAGAACCTGGTTTGAAGTCCCTTCTCCCCTTTTGGGAGAAGGGATTTAGGGAAGAGGGGCAAAGTTTTGTCAGTCAATCAGGGGGTGGGGACGTTTAGCCCAGGGATTTAGGCGATCGCTCCCCATTTGCTACCCTGAAATTGCTCACTGGTTGTCTGGATTTGACCTAACATCATGCCTCAGCAACGGATGAAATATCAATGGTTCCAACGTATTCCCCGCAATGTAACCTTGGCGGATTGGGGTTCGGTGAGCAGTGTGCTGACGGATCTAGAGCGTCAGGTGTTGCCCCAGGGGCAAACGGTTGTGGTTGTGGCGGGGTTAAAAGCCCATCCAGAAGGCAATCAGTTGGTGGACCCGTTGGGCGATCGCCTCACCATTTTGTTGGGAACAGAGCAAGGGATACGGACCCAGGGCCAGCAGATGCGCCTGATTTTCGTGCTACTGTGGATACCCCTAGGGTGGTTGAGTTGGCACATGGCCCGGTCTGCCCAGAGTTATCGCCAGGAATTTGTGCAGCGTTCTAATCAACCTGAAGGGACTGGCTGAAATCATCACGGTTCAGCTTTTCTCAATGGGATGAGGCGAAGTGTAGATGGGTTGATGCTAATCCTAGTCCTAAGCCCTATGTGGTTCAGATCAACCGAGCCAGCCAATTAGTCCTCCCACAGCCAGAACGACCGTAAGTTATAATACATAACGAGTAATTCCGTTTAAGTCACTTCCACCGAAGCCGCCTACAGCTATGGGTATGGAAATCCAACTTGAAGGTTGAATGTGAGGGTGAGATTGGTCCGCCCTCACATCCAACCTTCGCGTCAGGAATCAATTAGAGTTCCGATAGGAAGAATTCAATAGATTGTAAGGTATTCAAATCCCATATTCTGAATTAAATTGTTAGTCCCACGTTGATATTTTCATAGGTTTTAGACTCATATCCATAAGGAGTATTACAGATTGAGTACTTATTTTTGGGCACTCAGTATTGCAGTTCTTTTGGTTCTAGCCTGCATCCAGATACCGACATCAGTTAAGTCTCAGATTGAAGCAATATTGGGTGAGGAAATTGAGTTCACAGGACTTTCTTTTGTGCTGTTGGCATTCATCCTACGGATGGGTGCCAAACTAATCCTCGGTCTGATCAAACTTGGGGGTAGTGTTTTTCAGTTTTTCGGTGTGCTTTTGGGGCTTGTTGTTGAAAACTGGAACCATCCCCGTCGGTGGATAGCGGGAACCCTCAAATTATTTCA
This sequence comes from Leptolyngbyaceae cyanobacterium, assembly GCA_035284985.1. Lineage (GTDB taxonomy): Bacteria > Cyanobacteriota > Cyanobacteriia > CAKZMO01 > CAKZMO01 > JAAHGY01. The sequence goes on along the minus strand of JAYKIC010000377.1, from coordinate 10,333 downwards.
ACAAAAAAAACATCTAGTTGAAACGGCAGGAATATTCTATAGTTTGGGCAATGTTTTTTACCTCTGCCTATTTCTGCGACCGGACTTAATTTTGATTGCCCTATGGCAATCAGTGATGGGGTTAACCTTGGCTCCTTTCATTGATTTGATTAGCAGTGGACTTACCCTGGCTGGAATATTCCGATTTACCCTAGGATTATCCGGTGTTAGCCTGTTTTTTTACCATACTTATTTTGTCGATATTTTCTACGGGCGATATCACGATCCCCTTGTGAAGGAAACGAGCTTGGAGAAAGCTTTGCCTAATCGGGGATACGATGTCTTTGGTAGTAACGAATTTTATTGCTTTGAGCAGGAAGTGCGGTTAGCGCGATCGGGTCATGCCACCTTTGGGGGGACTAGGGCCGCTATGTTTTCCTTTGCCATGGCTATTTTGTCGGAACGGCTTCAGGGAAAATTTCGCTCCAACTTGTTGCCAGCGGCTTTCTTTGAATATCTTAGTAAGCATAGTCCAGCGTTACGGGATACGGGGTATGCGGTGCGATCGGTGTTGGACCCCGTGCTCAATCCAGTCGGTTTTAGTAACTTGTTAGCGCTGATTGCGGCCTTTTTAGTGACTGCCTCTGAAGGGATTGCGGTGCTGACCCTTTCGGGGGATGCAGCCCTCATCCATAAATCTGCCTTCGCGGCTGGGTGCCTTGTCATTATCAAGAAGCTGGGGTGGATTTTAGCCACCGTGCATGGTCGGGTCAATTTGGTGTTCCATGCCAAGGCCATGCGGAGTTTGTGTGTTCAAGATCCGCCACCGCCCACTTGGCAAAAAGATGTCTTGTTTTATTTTCAAACGGCTAGTGATAGGTGGCCATGGTTAGGGGCGGGGCTACGTCGTTTGGGCCATGACATTTGGCAAGGCATGGGTAATCTTTATCCCCTCTTGGGCTGGTTTTCCCTGTTAGTGATTGAGCGAGAATACATTGTCAGCGCTTGGGATCAAGTGCAAGCGCCGTTGCAAGATCAGCCTGTTGATACTTTGGTGGGGGCTAATATTGCGCCGTTGGTGGGGGTGTTGTTGTACACCATCTTGCACAATCCTGAAGCTCCATATCGGATTGGGATGGCGATATTTAACCTTCCGGCCTATTGGCTTTACACGAAGTTATCGGACCATAATGTTGCTCTGCCGCCGGACCCGATGGATTCGCCAGCCGGGACGGTGCCGACGGTGTCTAATATTGATTGGTTGTTAAAGCCAGAATGGCAGTGGTTTTGGGATGAATTGTTCACCGGATGCCAGGGTAGTCGGCAGAAATATATCCGTTTGCAAGCGTTGATCCCCCATCAGGAGCGACGGCTGCAAATTTGTGACTATCTCAATATTTCCACCTCTGATCAACCTCAGGCTGGCTTTGTGCGATTGGCTTTTATGCCGCTTGAACCTAGGGGTTGGTTTTCCTTTTTGCGTCAGCCAGAAGAGAAAACCCAAATGACGGAACGGGCGCAGCAGGTGATTGCTGGGTATCTGAATCAGCTTGATGCGGCTGAGATGAAGGAGACTGGGGCAGCGATCGCTGAAGAAATGGGCTGATGCTGGGTTTTAAGTGGTCTGGTTTGTGGGTGATGGGTTTGAATTTTCAGGTTTGATGTTCAGCAATGGCAACGGGATCTGAAACGGGAGCCTGGTTGCGGAGGTGGGTTGCTGCGGCTTGGCGAACGGCCCAAGCCGCAGCTTCGGCAGTCATCCCGGTAATATCAATGGGATAGATGGCGACATCTCGCTTTTTCTGGAGGTCATAGGTGTAGGTTTTGTCGTAGTAGTCCAATACGGTGGCGATCGCGGGTTCTAGGTTGCCAGTTTGAATGTGGGCGATCGCCTCCTGGGTTCGCAATCCTCCTAACCGCTTACGGAGGCGTTCGGTGGCGGTAATGAGGCCCATGGGATCGGCATCACCATAGTCCGCTAATAAATTGGCGATTCGTTCGGAGCGCGATCGCTCCACTTGGATCACGGGCGCTTGCATCATTTGGCTAAAAAGTTCTGGGGGAATGCGGCAGCGGCCAATTTGTTTACTTTCGGCTTCAATCCAAACGGGGCGATCGGGAGATAGGTGGGTGGTGGCGATCGCCACCAAATTCTCGAACTGCTCCGTGCTGGGTTGGGGCGGCAGTCCGAGGGCACCGTAGCTACTGCCGCGATGGTGGGCCATCCCTTCCAGGTCCAAAATTTGTTCGCCTTGGGCTGCCATCGCTAACAAAATCGCCGTTTTTCCCGTGCCCGTCATGCCCCCCAAGCTAATCATCGGCTGGGGACTGGCTAACCGTTGACGACCCCAGCGCCGAAACGCCTTGTAACCGCCTCGTAATGTGGTTACAGCAAAACCCGCCGTTTCCAATAACCAGGCCATGCTGCCGCTCCGCATTCCCCCCCGCCAACAGTGGACCCGTACCTGGCGATCGGGCGCAATCTGTTTGGCCTGGATGACAAAATCTGCCAACTTGGGACCAACCAAGGCCAAGCCCAGTTCCACCGCGTGATCCCGGCCTTGGTGTTTATAGCATGTTCCCACCTGTGCCCGTTCGTGATTGGTAAATAAGGGAAAACTAACGGCTGAGGGAATGTGGGCCTGATCGTACTCCCCCGGACTGCGGACATCCAGAATGGGGCCATGAGCCTTGAGAAAATCATCAACCGCAACAGACTGAACCATGAAATCGTATCCGCCAAAATTAGCGCCTTTTTCCAGCCACCTTTTTCACTGTAATACATTCCGGTTGGTCTATTTGACCCAGGTGCGCTGCTTTGCCTCGACGTAGGATTTGCGTGGTAGGCTAATGACAGTTTTTAATCACCATATTTACCATTCTTTTAGCCTGAACTACCCATGAGTCTTGAATCTGACCCGAAACAAACGATTGGCTCTGCCCCTTCGCCCCAGGCTTCGTCCAGCCCAGGCAAAACCATTTTTCTGCTCGCTTCAATGGTGGGCTGGTTACTGGTGGGAGGGGCTTTGATTTACCTCGCTCCGGTGATGGCCAATCGCTTTTTTCACTCGGAGACCACTGAATTGTGGATGGCAACCCTCAGTCGCGGCGGTTATAACCCGATGGTGGCGATCGCGGGCGGTGGAGTGGTGTTTGTGATGACCGTCATCGCTCAAATCATTTGGGCACCAAAATTCGGCCAAACTCGATGATGCCTTCGGACCTGGTTGAACCGTCAGATTGTTCTAGCAGCGCTTTAAGCCCCACCGATGGTTCAATCAGGGTCTAAGACGTTGAGTGCTGTTCTGGGGTTTGGGTCTGGCAAGATTGGGACGGGGGGCGAGATTTAGGTCCAATCATTTCATGCAGTAGGGTGTAGAAACAAGGAATGATAAATAGGGTCAGGAGACTGGCTAAGGATAGGCCGGAAAATACCACGATCCCCAAAGGTTGAAGGAGTTCCGATCCCTCTCCCATGCCTAGGGCGAGGGGAAATAGCCCTAAAACGGTGGTGAGAGTGGTCATTAAGATGGGGCGCAGTCGTTGGGGGGCTGCCTTGAGGATGGCTTCCCGATAGGTGATCTGCATCTCTTGCTGGAGGGGCGATGTGCGATCGCCCTCCCGAATCTGGTTAGCCAATTCCACCATAATGATGGCGTTGTTGACGACAATTCCCACCAGCAGCACGGCCCCCACGATCACCGTCGCTCCCACCGGAGTTTGGGTAATATACAACCCAAAAATGCCACCAGCCAAGGCTAGGGGAACGGTTAGCATGATGACCAACGGGTCAATGAGGGAGTTGTACTGTACGGCCATCACCACAAACACTAGAAATGTGGCGAGTCCACCCAAAATTTTGAGGGAGGTTTGAATTTGCTCATTGGTGGCGGCGGCGGCACTAGGTAGGCGACTCACCCCTGCGGGTAGGTCCACGGTGGTGAAAATATCGTCAACTTCCTTCAGGGCGGCGCTAAGGCTGGCTCCATCTGTCAGACTGCCTTCAATCAGCAAAACTTGTCGCTGGTTAATCCGTTGGATTTCCCCCGGTGCCAGTCCGGTTTGAATGGTGGCGATGTCTCCCAGTTGGATGGGTTGTTGGTTGGGGGTAAAGAGCGGAATCGTGCGGAGTTGGGCTGCTTGCTGGACGCTACCAGGTGGCAACTGGACCCGAATATCCACTAGGCGATCGCCCCGCTGGAGTTGGGTGGGCACACTACCATTCAATGCCGTTTGAATGGTTTCGCCAATATCTTGGGCTGATAAGCCCAAATCACTAGCCCGTTGCCAGTCCGGGATAATTTGCACCTCCGGTTGGGGCGGGGTGGCATCCGGTTCATAGCGAGCCAGTACAGCCCGTTCCTCTAGGGCCGCTAGGACGCGATCGCCCGCGATCGCCAAACTCTCTGCATTCGGTCCCTGAAGCACCACGTCAATATCATCGCGGGTGGGGGAATTGCTCAGACTCAGCCCCCGTGCCTGACTGGGAAAGACGCGCATGGAGGTGCCAATGACTGGGAGTTGTTGGGGCAACAATTGATTAACCCGATCGGTAAACGCCGCCACATTCGTATTCGGCTTCAGGGTGATAGTGCTGGAGCCGATCAGGGCATTGTTAACGGTGATATTGGCAAACAAAGCCCCCCCGGATGTCGTGAACACATAGTCCGTTTCCGGTTGTGCCAACAAAAGTTGGTCGATGGCATCCATCACGCGCCGATTGGCCTCCACGGTGGTTCCCGTGGGAAAGCGAACCGATAGCTGGGCTAGTCCTGTATTAATGCTGGGTAAAATTTCCTGGGGTAACTGGGGCGTTAGCCACCAACTGCCCCCACCTAAGAGGGCGATCGCCAACCCAATGGCCACCCATCGCCGCCGCAACACCCGTTCTAACAATTTGCCGTACCATAGGGTGACTCCTGCCAAGCCTCGATTCACGGCCTCCAGAAATCCTGTAGACCGTTGCTGCCGCCGCACCGAGACGGTCAGCAAGCGTGAGGCTAATGCCGGTACAACGGTTAAAGCCACAATCAGGGAAGCCGCCACCGCAAAGCTAATGGTTAAAACCAATTCGCTAAAAATCAGCGCTAAAAATCCTCCCATCAAGAGGAAGGGCAACACGACGACCAAGTTGGTCGTGGTTGAAGCGAGAAGGGCCGACTCCAGTTCTTGGCTGCTGTCTTCAATTTGCTGTCGCAAGGGAGGTGGGGATGCCCCCATTTGCACCATGGGCGATTGAATTCCTTTGGCAATATTCTCCAACATGACAATGGCATTATCCACCACAATCCCCACCCCTAGAGCCAACCCGCCCAAACTAAACACATTCAGGGATAGGTTAAACAGCCGCATCAGGATCAGGGCAGTCAAAATGGCGAGGGGAATCGCCACTACAATAATGACGGTTTGTCGTAGGGAACCTAGGAAGAAGAAAACGACGATCGCCGCCAACAGTGCCCCCATCAGTCCCGCCGACACCACATTGTTGATGGAACTGCGAATAAACTGGGATTCATCCAGGGTGGCGGTCATTTCCATATCCGGTGGCAGCACCCCAGTCTGGCCCAGTTCCGTCAACTTGGTCTTGACCCCATCTACCACCGCCACCGTATTGGCATCAGGTTGCTTTTGCACGCTCACCTTCACCGCTGGTTGCCGATTCAGCGTCACCCCTAGCCGTGCCTCTTCTATCCCGTCGTTGATGTCCGCAACATCTGCTAGGGTAATGGTTTGGGGGGCTGTGTCCGTCCCCACATTCAGGGGGAGTTGCCGAACTTCCTCCACCGTCTGAAATCGGCCCACCAACCGCGTTAGGGATTCGGCTTCGCCCCCGCGCAACAGTCCCCCAGAGGTGTCCTGATTCCGTTCCTCTAAGGCATCCAGGACATCAGTAATCTCCAAGCCAAAGGTTTGCAGCCGTTCTAGATCCAAATTGATCTGCACCTCTTCTTGTACTCCACCGGAAATATCCACGTTGGCTACACCGGGTACCCGAATCAATTCCCGTGCTAGTTCCTCATCGGCAAAAATCCGCAAGTCTGCCAAACTCAGGATCGCTGAAGTCAACGCTAACTCGTATACCGGAAGTTGGGACGGATCAAACTTAAATAATCGGGGTTGCCCGATGGAGTCTGGTAGGCTGCTACGGGCACGGTTCAGGGTGGCAGTGGCATCATTTAGGGCTTGATTGACATCGGTCCCCGGCTCGAAAAATAGATCGATGCTAATGCGTCCTTCGCGGGTTTGGGAGAAAATTTGTGTGACTCCCTCAGTGGCGGATAGGGCTTCTTCCAATGGCCGAGTGACCTCATTTACGGCCACCTCTGGAACCACGCCAACGGCATCGGCTCGAAGGCCAATACGGGGATAGGTGATGGAGGGCAAGAAATCCACAGGCATTTGGCCGATGGAAAATATGCCAACCACCATCAGGGCGACCGTAAGCATCAGGGTACCGATGTGGCGACGAATGGCCAACTTACTCAAACTAGCGTTGGTCATCGGGGTCGGGGTTGAGCTAGGCATAGCAGATGGGCTGGGTTAAAAACAGCGTTAGGATGAGATGGAACACGGATGGGTGGGATGGCAATGGGCAACGGGTTCAGCCCAGCGCACATCGTTACTAAGCTTTTGCACATTGCTGTTGCATATTGAATTGGCGGGGCTAAACCTTCTTGTTGACCGGAAGCAACCACCTAAAATATGCCAACTCAAATTACTTTAGTTTATCTTCATTATCGTAACTAATTGTAAAGAATATAGAGTCTACAAACGGTCCGGTGAGGAGATGTAGCGGTTCCATCGTGGGGCGATCGCCCAGACCAAGTTGGACAATGTTGGGGAGAATCAGGGATTGGCAGGGTCATTGTTATTAGCTTGAGTCCTATCCCTGTCTGGGTTCTCTAGATGTCAGGCTTCTACCGATGATTCATGTAGTATTTGATCTCGTAGGATGGTATTATGTAACGCAAATATAAACATTTTCAAGAGGTTGGTGGGAAATGGAAGTGGTATTGCTACTTGCAAAGTTGCCAGAGGCATACGAAATCTTTAATCCGTTGGTAGACGTGTTGCCCGTTATTCCGGTCTTCTTTTTGTTGCTGGCGTTTGTTTGGCAAGCGGCGGTTGGTTTTCGTTAAAACCTACTTTGCATGGGGATAGATGAGTTGGGGTCTGGGCAATGGCCTGGGTTTCAATTATGTTTTTGGTTAACTCAATAATTAAGCACCTTCTATTAAAGAAGGTGCTTTTTTATGGGAATTCCTCGTATTTTTGTTGTCTGTTGAATGATGGAATCGCGGTGTTATTTTTAGTTTCCCATGATAGTTTTTTGATAGGCTGGACGCTGGGTTAGGGCATCAACATAGGTTGCGATCGCCCCATAGTCTTCATAGGTCAGTTTAACCATCATCGTGGCATAGGCCAGATAGGCTCCCACCGCAATATCCGCCACCGTTAACTCATCTCCCACCAGGTAGGTGGATTGGGACAACACTTGATTGAGGGACGTGAGGAGGCGATCGCCCTCCCGTTCCCGATTACTTTCCACAAACAGACCAACTCCCAAGGTAGCATTGGCAAACATGACCCATTGGCCCAATAGGGTACGGGTTGCTAAATCCAGGGGCGTAGGGGCGTATTTTTCCGCCAGGTACAGTAGGATCGCCCCCGACTCCCAGCAGGTAATGTCCCCATCCACAATAGCGGGCACTTTCCCCATCGGGTTAATGGCGAGAAAATCCGGGGCACGATGTTCCCCCGCTTGCATATCGAGCAAGACAAATTCGTAGGGGATTGCCTTTTCTTCCAGGTACCAACGCACAATGGAGGCACGGCTACGGGCACCTCCGTACAGTTTCACAGTCATGGCAACATTCCATAAATTGGATATAGGGGAACCAGTCAACAATCGACCTCAATCAGGATGCTGAAGTCGTTAAAGGGGCTTAAAGCACTTGATGGGTATAGGTGTGTTGCTTGATGTTATCTTCGGATTTAACGATCCGTTCAGAGTTGAGCACCCGCTTGCGCTCTAGGGAGAGGTTGAAGTCGGTGTAGGTGGAATGGAGGGGGATATGGTCTTGGGCTTGGGGACGGGATTGGTAGGTCCGGGCAGCGGCGATCGCCCGCTCCACAAAATCATCACAGAATTGGCTCTCCCCAGAAAATACCCCTGGTCGAACTAACTGATCCCCATTGATCACATCTCCTAACCGGGCCGCATAGGCGACCTCATAAGAGGTGGCAATTCCCGATAGAATCGCTTCAAGCGCCGCCGAAGGAATCGGCTCCAGTACCGTGACGGGGTGGACCTCTCCCTCTTCCTTGATAAAGCAGTGGGCTAACCCCAACACCACGTAAGCATCCATCGTTACATCCGCCGCATTGGTGAGAATATCCGTCGCAACCATAAGCATAAGTCCACAGTATTTACTCAATGGATTGTATCGCGCACAACCCATTGGTTTGGCCTGAGTCCCCCAACCGTTACGGATCTAGAACAAAGCGACATATTCATACATAAAACCCAGGCTAAAAAGCCTAGTTTTCGGTGGACTGGATGCCCCAATAACCCTAACAGTGAGGGATCTACTGATCCGGATAATTCCGTAATTATATTGACGTTACATGAACTGTTTTAGGCTCACCCAACTACATGCCCCAGTCTTACGGTTGTCATCCGTAGATATACGGGATCACGGCTGGCAAGGGAAAAGGCAGTGTATCCCTTGATTTATCTTAGATTGAGCCACCAACTTTACAAAACTTTTCGTTGTTGTACCTAGAGTTACAGAAAAGGCGACTCATTTTTTCCGTAGTTTCAACCTCGAATAAAGCAAGCTCCTCTCGGTATTAGTTATATAGGAGTGCATTGTAGCTTGAATCCATCTTGGGGGTCTTAAAGGACTGGAAAAATCCCAACGATGCTTCATGCCGTGAGACCTCAATCTACTGATGGGCCGATGATTGTAGGGGTCGAACCAGCCTAATTTACTCAACTTCTCACATCGAGGATGACTATGCACTCTTTTAGTAACTCTCATTATCAACCGGGGCGCTTACATCCAAACGCTATTGTTAGGTACGCTCGCCCTCGGCATACCCATTTTTCCACAGATAGCCATTCCGTAGGCTGGAACCCTTTGCCTCGGCCTACTATGGCAGATCCCCCGGTCAGCAGCGGTGGGCATCCGTTACCGGAGCACGAGTCCTTACGACAAATTGCCCTTTCGGAGGCGAAAGTGGGCAACTATGACGATGCCATTGCGTTATTTGATGCCTTGTTGGCGGAGAATCCCCTCAGTGCTACAGATTATAACAATCGGGGTTTGGTCCATTTCAAGTGCCAGCACCATGCTCAAGCGTTGGCCGACTACAATATGGCGATCGCCCTAGATGCCAGTTTAGATAGTGTGTACAATAACCGGGCCAATTACTATGCCCACCATGGCGATTTGCTGGGGGCCTTATTGGACTATGACATGGCCATTGATCTCAATCCCTACAATGTGAGAGCGTGGATTAACCAGGGTATTACTTTTCGTGATTTGAAAATGTATGGTCGGGCGCTGGAATGCTTGGATGTGGCCCTCAGCTTTGGCACGCTTCAGGATCACGTCTTTCTGGAGCGGGGCCGGACGTATCATCTTAGGGGAGACTGGAATTGCGCGATCGCGGACTATCAGCGCGTCATCACCTATGTGGTGGAAATTAGCAGCCACCTAGGGGAACGGGAAATCCGCCTGCTAGAGCAAGCCGAAAATGGCATTGATGAACTGCTAGCCCCATTGACGCTTTCCTAAGGTTGATGGGGAATGAATTGACTGGAGACAACCAACAGCTTAAAAGGCGGAGGGTCGCAAAAAAAGCCCTCCGCCTTTAATTTTGCATGGGCCTTTCCCCCGGTACCTAGGGCGGAACTCCATGGGTAGGCTTAACCAATACGTTATTAATTTAGCCTAGCAATACGGATTCTATTATCTTTATTCACGCGAATAAGTCTTAAGCTTTGCTTCCTTCCCTCCAGGCGTAAACCTGATTACTGTAGACAGCAGATATATTGCCATGTTCAAGCTGTCCGGCAGAGAAAAGGATTTTTACCCCCTTGCCCCTTGGTTTTGACCCACTCAAATGCTTTAGATTTAGAGCCTATTTGAACCCTGATTGACTGACAAAACTCAAACTACCCTCACCCCAACCCCTCTCCCAGAGCGGGAGAGGGGCTAGCGACCCAAGAACCTGGTTTGAAGTCCCTTCTCCCCTTGTGGGAGAAGGGATTTAGGGATGAGGGGAAAAGTTTTGTCAGTCAATCAGATTTGAACCTGTCGCTGAGATTTTGAGTCCTTTTTAAACA
>JAYKIC010000376.1:0-3614 GCA_035284985.1 Leptolyngbyaceae cyanobacterium | reverse complement strand
CATAGTCTTATTAGTCCCTTTTACCTTTGGTACCATGGCTATTTACGAAAGAAATAGGGTTAATGCTGTGTTATGGATATACCCTCGAAACCAAGACTAGGTGAAGAAGTAGCGTAGGAAATATGGATTTAACAACACCTCCTAAAACCGAAAACCCTTGCTATTGCAGTATTAGGCTCCCTTACAAAGGAGGGAAACTCCGATCCACTCCTTTGCCAAGGATCAGCGAGAGGAAGCAATGCTAAACACAGACCGGACGAAGCACGGCCACCTCTTCACCTTTCATTTAACATGTTCCTATTTTCAGGAACTTGCTATAACTTGAATTTTGGCCCCATGCCTGCGGCTCCCGCATAAATCGCTTGATCCCCTAGCTCCGACTCAATCCGAAGTAAGCGATTATATTTAGCCACCCGTTCACTGCGGCAGAGGGAACCTGTTTTAATTTGACCTGCACGGGTGGCTACGGCTAAATCAGCAATTGTGGTGTCTTCAGTTTCACCAGAACGATGGCTGATAACAGAGGTATAACCATTGCGATTAGCGAGATCAATCGTTTGCAAGGTTTCGGTAAGGGTACCAATTTGATTGAGTTTAATCAAAATCGAGTTTCCGGCTTTTTGGTCGATGCCTCGCTGGAGTCGAGTGATGTTGGTCACAAAGAGGTCATCGCCAACTAGCTGGACGCGATCGCCCAACTTCTCCTCCAACGTCTGCCAATTCTCCCAATCTTCCTCATCCAAGCCATCCTCAATGGACACGATCGGATAGCGATCGGCCAAACTCGCCAGATAATCGATCATTTCAGCGGGGGAATGAGCCGCTCCATCGTAAGTATACTTACCATCCTTATAGAGTTCAGTGGCCGCCACATCCAAGGCTAAAGCAATTTGCTCCCCTGGTTTATAGCCTGCTTTCTCAATGGCAACCATCAGTAAATCCAATGCCTCTTGATTGGACCCCAAGTTGGGCGCAAATCCGCCTTCGTCACCCACACCAGTTAGCAATCCTTTATCGTGCAATACTTTGCTGAGTGAGGCAAAGACCTCCGCTCCCCACCGTAGGGCTTCACTAAAAGACGGGGCACCATGGGGTACAATCATAAACTCTTGAATATCAACGTTGTTGTCAGCATGGGCACCACCGTTAATCACGTTCATCAGGGGCACAGGCAAAACGTTAGCCAATGGCCCACCTAAATAACGATATAGGGGCAGATCAAGGGCGATCGAGGCGGCCTTAGCCGTAGCCAATGAAACAGCGAGAATCGCATTGGCTCCTAGCTTCCCTTTATTATCCGTGCCATCGATTTTGCACATGATTTGGTCGATTTCAGTTTGGTTGAGGGCATCAAGTTCCATCACCTCAGGCAAGATTTTCTCGTAGACATTTTCAACGGCTTTAAGAACCCCTTTACCGCCATAGCGAGTAGCGTCGCCATCCCGTAATTCGATCGCTTCAAAACTACCCGTTGACGCGCCACTGGGTACTTGTGCTAACCCCATGGCACCTCCAGCTAAATACACTTCCGCTTCAACGGTGGGTCGTCCACGGGAATCTAAAATCTCGCGGGCTTCAATATTATCGATTGCGGTGTCAAGTGAGTTGAACATGCTGTCGTTATCCTCGCTATCACATAGCACAATATTTACTGGGTCGGCATTACTGTGTCATCATGACCGTCATCAATTGACGTAATTGGTGGTCAAGAGTCAAACAGCCTGTATTCTACTACCTTGGTTGTTGCCGGACTCAATCCTATAAGCAAAGATATAGGTTGTGTCTGTTTATCAAATCAAATGTTCTCTCCAGATTGCTGCGTCTAAATGCTTGAGGTCTGGATACAAAGCATTTTAGGTACAGGTTAAGGTAGGAAACAGGCAAAATATCATCAAGGGTATTAAGAAAACCTGCTAATTCATCCGGAGGCTAATCCATGCGAATGCTACACACCATGCTGCGAGTGGGTAATTTAGAAAAATCAATTCAGTTTTACTGCGATGTGTTGGGAATGAAACTGCTGCGGCAGAAAGATTATCCCGGCGGTGAGTTCACTCTAGCGTTTGTCGGCTATGGGGATGAATCCGATCACACCGTGTTGGAGTTGACCTATAACTGGGGGGTTGAGTCCTACGATTTGGGAAATGCCTACGGGCACATTGCCTTGGGCGTGGACGATATTTATGGTGCTTGCGAAGCGATTAAGGCTCAGGGGGGCAAGGTGACACGGGAGCCGGGACCGATGAAACATGGCTCAACGGTGATTGCATTTGTGGATGATCCCGATGGGTATAAGGTGGAACTGATCCAGTTGAGCAGCCGGGGATCTGATGGGTCATCAGCGGCATCATCAGTGGCGGCGGGGACGAGGGTATAGGTTCATTGGAGGAATTCAGCGATGCGGGTAGCGGCGATCGCCAACACATCGGGAGGATGAACCAGGGCAAGGCGAATGTAGCCTTCGCCTGACGGGCCAAATCCAGCTCCTGGGGCAGCGGCCACTCCAGTGGCTTCCACCAACTCAGTGCAGAAGCCGATAGAGTGATGTTGCCAAGGTTCTGGGAGCTTGGCCCAGATGTACATGGTAGAGGTTGGAATGTCTACCATCCAACCCATGTCATGCAAAATTTTGATGCAAGCATCCCGGCGCTGTTTAAAGGTTTCGACGGTTTTTTCTGGAATGGTGTCATGGCTCGTGAGGGCGGCGATCGCCCCATTCAAAATCCCAGGATACTGATTAAAGTCAATGTAGGATTTCACCTGGCGCAAGGCCCGAATCAGGTCCGCGTTGCCGATGGCATAGCCCACCCGAAAGCCACCCATGTTATAGGACTTTGACATGGTAAAAAATTCAATCCCCACATTTTTTTGCCGATCGGCTTGAAAAATAGAGGGGGCAGTGCTGCCATCGAACATGAAATCACCGTAGGGAAAATCATGGGCCAGGACAATATTGTGACGCTGGCAGAAGGCGATCGCCTCTTCAAAAAACGCCACCGTCGCGGTCGCCGTTGTGGGATTGTGAGGATAGCTCAACACCATCAACCGGGCTTTGGCAAGAACATCAACCGGAACGGCATCGAATTGGGGCAAAAACTGGTGTTCCGCCAACAGGGGCATTAAATGGATGTGACCACTCGCTAAATGAACTCCCCCTGCATGGGAGGGATATCCCGGATCTTGCAATAGGGCTACATCCCCAGGATTCAATACGGCCAAGGGAAAATGCCCAGTACCTTCTTGGCTACCGATGAGGGTCAACACTTCTGTGTCCGGATCAACCTCTAGGCCAAATTTGCGCTCATACCACTGGGCGACCGTTTGCCGAAACCTCTGGGTACCGCTAAAAAGTAGATAACCGTGGGTACTGGGATCAGGCAAGGATTGGGCGATCGCATCCAGCACTAGGGGGTCGGTTGGCAAATCCGATGACTCTAAGGATAAGTCAATCAGGTCTTGCCCCTTGGCCTTGGCCCTCGCCTTAGCGTTGTCCATGTCAGCAAACACATTAGTTTGCAACGGTTGAATGCGATCGGCCAACTGCATTGGGTCTTCCCCCTAACCATCTCGCTCCAAAAGCTATCGGTAAACTATTACAAATGCTGATCTAACAG
>JAYKIC010000375.1:0-4789 GCA_035284985.1 Leptolyngbyaceae cyanobacterium | reverse complement strand
GCCAGGAGCAGTAGTCGATCGATCCGTGGACCGGATTGTCCTCGGTGGCGGGGGGTAAGGGTGGTGCCATAGGGAACAGACTGTTGATTAGGGGCCAGACCTGGCGTGTCCCCTCTCGTTGCGGTTGCTTCTGGTGGATGGGTCAGATTTCCTGGTGGAGAGAGCTGGGCTACCCGTTGGGCTGAATTTAAACTGGCATGACTGCCCCCATAGTCTTCATCACGGGTGGCGGTAGCGCTGACCCCTGTTCCCACCCGTGTTGTGGCATGGGATGGGATCGAACCTCCCTGGGCGGAACTGAAGGCAGAACTGTGCTGCTGTTGGGTGGTGCTAGTTTGGTAGCGATCGCCCCCCCCTTGGTAGGCCACCGCCTCTTGTCCGTGCAATCGGGCAGACGGAGTAGTACTGGCCATCATGGGCGGAGCCGCCACTCGTTCATCCTCCACCGAAGGTAACGCCTCTAGATAGGCTTGCACCGACGGGTCAGCAAAATAGCCTTTGAGGGCTGCATCTTCAGTCAGCAAATCTCGAAATTGGGGAAACACCTCCGTCCGGAACCACTGTTCAGTGTAAAGACACAACCCTGGTAACAAGTCGGGAGAATCTGCCGAATGCTTGCGAATGTAAGCGAGGGTTTCCTGCTCGTGGCTATGTTCCACCAGGTAGTTGGCCTCTTCAGTCTGGCCCAAGAGTAGCGCACAAATTGACTGCTCTAGTCGCACATCCTGACGGTTGCCGAGCCGATTAAGATATTGCTTCGCTGACTGAATCAAGGCGGGTTGGCGATGGGCAAATCCCCCCGCAATTAACGTGTAAACCGTTAGATAGGTACCTACGGCTGACGGTCGATTGGCTTCAACTTCAAAAATCTGCTGCTGTTCCGTCACCGACAAATAGGTGCGGAGCTGTTGGATAAACCGGAGGAAATCATCGGTGTTCAACCCCGACTGATCATTCCCCTTCCCATCAATTCCACCCCGCTCTTCGAGGATGTCATGGAGGAGCCGTAATCCCTGATAGCGCTCCACTTGCCGATCTTCCGGCAACGCTAGCAGTTCCAAAATCCGGTAAGGCCGGAGCTTGTACAAGTCGGTTTGAATTTCACCCCGAACACTGACAAATAACCCTTCCCGTAACAACAGTTCTTGTCCGGTTTCCAAGGATTCTGCTGCCGCTTCATACTGCCCCTGTTGCCATTGTTCTCGCCCCAGTTCTAGGCAGGATAGGGCGATGGTTAGGACAATATCTGCCGATACAATCTGGGGATCGCCCAGTTGACCATTGGCTAAGGACTTTTCACCCCCCGCGAGATAGGGTCGCCCCAGTTTCAGCGCTAGCTCATATTCCCCTAGCTCATACAACAAGAGCAACGCCCCAATAAATTGATGGTCGTGGATTTCAATGCGGGGAATGGCAGCCGATGGGTTAGCACCGCCACTTTTCGCCGGATTGGGAGCCACACTGGGATCTCCAATATTCGGATCTACGCTGTCATGATTGGCTTCATCTGAAGATGGAGATGAGGCGATCGCCATATCATAGGGTTTAGAAAAAAAGCTGGCATCATAATTTTGCCGCTGGGTCGGGTCACTCAACACTTCATAGGCTTCATCGATTAATTGCCGACGGGCCGCGATCGCCCATTCTGAGAACTCACGCCGGGGCAGTTGGAGGGTGCGATCGCGATGAGCATGACTGAGCTGACTAGCAGTCGCTTGAATTGGCAGACCCAAAACCCGGTAGTAATCAAGTGGTATGTGCACTTTTATGGCCTCGCTCCTCTACTTCTTCCAACAACTCCAACACTCGTAACAGCCTTTTACTGGTGCCGCCTAGCTGTCATTCTCCATCACAAACCAGGATTAGCCCCATCACCCTTAACCGTTTGTACACCATTCTCGTTTGTGTACGCTGTTCCCTATAGACCGTTCTTTGTAGAACCCAAGACTCCGTACACCGTCCCTAGGAACCACCCCAGGACTGCAAACTGGGAACTTCGATGCCGACCCATTTAACGGATCACCCTTTCATCCCTGGCTCCAAGACCGGATCATTTTAGCCTTGTAACCTGTTAGGCAGAATAATTGTAGTCTAAGTAAGTGTAGACTAAAATTCCCTGACTCTTGTATTAACTTAATAATAGAATGGCCCGATTAGAAGGCTGCACCCTGGAGATCGATAGCCTCTACCTATCCCCTGCCCCATCCAGGGGTAGACTGCAAGGATTAATTTGTGGGGCTGAACCCTGGCCATGACGGGATCTTAAACATTCTCAGCACCCACCCTTAGCCCGCACATTACAGTCACGTTAGAACCCCGTTTACTCCCACGATGGTCATAATGTGGCACCCGCCCCTATTGTTTCAAGTCAGACAACCACCGTTTAGAATAGCCGCGCAATTGCCAGGAGATCGGTATATGAGATGCAGTTTAGCTTACTATGATGAGGTTATGGAAGTTCAGGATTAAACATATACCAGAGCACAATGATGGTTCAAGAAAGGACAGTTCCCGTATTTACCCCCACTGCCACCACCATTTCCCGTGAAGACGGGCTAACTGTTTATGAAGATATGGTGCTAGGCCGCTTGTTTGAAGACAAATGCGCTGAGATGTACTATCGAGGCAAAATGTTTGGCTTTGTGCATCTTTACAATGGCCAAGAAGCTGTATCTTCGGGCGTGATTAAAGCCATGCGTCCCGATGACTTTGTGTGCAGTACCTACCGGGATCATGTCCACGCCCTCAGTGCAGGGGTGCCCGCCAAACAGGTGATGGCTGAACTATTTGGCAAAGAAACGGGATGCAGCAAGGGCCG
This sequence comes from Leptolyngbyaceae cyanobacterium, assembly GCA_035284985.1. Classification (GTDB taxonomy): domain Bacteria; phylum Cyanobacteriota; class Cyanobacteriia; order CAKZMO01; family CAKZMO01; genus JAAHGY01. Next base: position 1,971 of record JAYKIC010000375.1, on the reverse strand, counting down.
GGGTGGTTCAATGCACCTATTTTCCCAAGAACATAACCTATTGGGTGGATTTGCGTTTGTGGCAGAAGGCATTCCAGTGGCCGCCGGAGCCGCCTATCAAACGAAGTATCGACGTGAGGTCATGGGGGATGAGTCTGCGGATCAAGTCACGGCTTGCTTCTTTGGAGACGGAGCCTCTAACAATGGCCAGTTTTTTGAATGTTTGAATATGGCAGCCCTGTGGAAACTACCGATTATTTTTGTGGTTGAAAACAATAAGTGGGCGATTGGCATGGCCCATGAACGGGCTACGTCCCAACCAGAGATATTCAGAAAGGCGACGGTTTTTAATATGGCTGGCGTTGAAGTGGATGGAATGGATGTCTTAGCCGTGCGAACTGTGGCCCAGGAAGCGGTCGCCCGTGCCCGTGCCGGAGAAGGCCCAACCCTGATTGAAGCACTCACCTACCGTTTCCGGGGACACTCCTTAGCGGACCCAGATGAATTGCGGCCTAAGCAGGAGAAGGACAATTGGTTTTCCCGTGACCCGATTCGCTCCTTGGCGGAGCATATGACGGCCCACAACCTGGCAACGGCGGAGGAATTAAAGGCGATCGACAAGAAAATTCAAGCGAGGGTGGATGAAGCGGTGGAGTTTGCCCAAACTAGCCCCGAACCGAAGCCAGAGGACTTGTATCGTTTTGTCTTTGCTGAGGACGAGTAGGCTCCATTGCCCATGGGAATCAGTGGGGGGGGCTATGCTCACCCTACCGTTTTTCCCCTTAACGGATTGCCCCCCTTAACGGAAGTGAACGAGGTGTTGTGATGGTTGATCCCCGCTTGTATGAAACGGAGCATTATGTTTTGCTGGAAACCAATCAGCCAGAGCAGATATTGTCGGCAGGGGAATTGCGCGATCGCCTCCACACCATCGTCACCACCCGCCCCGAACATCTTCCCCCTGACATTCAGCACTTGGATGCCGCTGCCGACAAAGTTCAATATCTGCTGGATACCATGTGTGAACTGGACTTAGGGCCAGGGGAATATTTTCAATGGTTTGCGGTTCGTCTGGATAAGTAAGCACATTGGCCCAAGCCCAATGCTCCCAACTCCAATGCCTGCCTCAGTACAGCCCGACCTATCCATCCTAGCCCCGGCGATCCTAAGCCGAGGCTGGTTCCACTTTCAGGGCCACTTCAACCACATCTTCATAGGTCGGATGTTCCGTCACCGCCACGGTTAACCCTGGGCCAAAAAATGCATCCATCTTGGGTTGTTTCGCTTGCCAGGTTTGGAACGAAATCAAGGGCGAATAAAACATCAACACTAATGTGTAAGCGCCATCGCGATTTTCCTCCCGCAGTTGGCCTAATTCTGGTCGCTCTTCATCCGTTGGGCTTAATCCCAAAAACTCCAGGGCCGTGTCCAAATGGGCCTTTTGACCATAGCGGTAGCGGGTTACGTCTTTCCGTACTTGATTTAGGGTGTCAGTGGCTTGTTCTTCCCGCAACGCTAGCACGTCCGGCGTGGTGGCAGGCTCAATGGGCACAGGCTTCAGTTCTGCGGCCTTGAGTGCCATCCCTCCCAGTAACAGGGGTATTCCGTAGAAGAAACCAACAAGATTGAGGGTGGCGTAGTCCAGTCCATAGGCGACAAACCCCACTAATGTGATAAGTAGACCGACTACAATGCCCAATGTGCCTAACGAAGTTCTGGTTAACATAAGAGTGATAATAAAGATTACTCTTAATAATTATTCACTATTGCTGCATTCCCCGCTACCATTGGTGAAGAACTAAATAGTGGTCAAACTTTAACAGCCGTGTATACTATCGGTTGGCTATTGCTGCTGCTAACCCAGAGTAGGAGCACTGAATAACAATACTTGTTTTTAGGAGATGTAATGATGGTAGACGTAGCTGTGATGCAGGAAAAAATCCGTGTGGTTGAAAGTAAGCGAGATGCGTTGGTGCGCTTACTAGAGCAGCC
>JAYKIC010000374.1:0-2966 GCA_035284985.1 Leptolyngbyaceae cyanobacterium | reverse complement strand
AATAGCGACCGTGTATACACATCTCATTTTGAAGTCCAAAACCCGGCTTCACCCCCCTTAATCTCCCTACGCCCTCCGGGCACGCTTTGCGAAAGTAAAGGGGGAAATTCCGGTCCTCCCCCTTGGCAAGGGGGAGTTAGAGGGGGTGGTTCGACTTGTGTGTACACGGTAGCCCCAAAATAGGGAAGGGGGAACCAGAGAGACCCTCTGCCAAGATTGGGAGAAGGCTTGGGGAGAGGGAAATAGGCTGGTTGTCAGGTCACGCTAAACATATCCGAAGCGTCCCCACCAAAATGTCCCAGTCTAAACTGAAGGGTCCATAGCTATAACTTTGAATGGTTGCTTTTTACCAGAGGCAACATTTTGATAACATAACCACCAACCAACTTACCCCAGTTGAGTATCAACTAAAGGTCAACCAGTAAACCATCCATTAGAGTCGTCCGAAAATCGGGGTGGAGTACCCGCTGAGCGGGTACTCCACCCCGATTTTCGGACAGGTCTATTTAACAATCTTGATACTGACAACTGGTAGCAAACAGCCCCAAAAGATAGCCTAAAAACGGGTAATTATTAAGAAAAACCTCAAAAACGCCCCAAATCCATACAAGTTGACGCTTTTGTCCACCGATGTGAGTATACTACCCATTAGAGTAATGCATGAGAACCCTAGCTACTAAAGGGGTCTAGCGGTTTTCCCATACATCTTGCCCACGGGCTTGTCTCAGTGTTAGTTGAAGAGTCTCAAATCAGCCGTTCAACCGTGAACGCAATATCGCTATAATTCAGCAATTAAAGGTTTTGGTGGGCGATTTGAACACATCTTCAACGGTCGTAAAACAGGTTTAATCTTTTGATTTCAGGAGAATCTAATGAACAAAGGTGAGTTAGTCGATAAGATTGCAGAAAATGCGAATGTTACCAAGAAAGAAGCTGATGCAGTATTAACCGCTGCATTGGATGCCATTATGCAGGCAGTTTCTTCAAATGATAAAGTGACCCTAGTGGGTTTTGGATCATTTGAGCCGCGTGAACGGAAAGCCCGTGAGGGTCGTAATCCCAAAACAGGGGAAGCGATGACCATTCCAGCAACGGTAGTCCCTGCATTTTCAGCAGGGAAAATGTTTAAAGAGATGGTAGCAGGATCTAAGAAGTAGTTTTTCTAAGAAGTAATTTTTAGAAATAGTGCTTAGAAATAGTGCTTAGAAATAGTGCTTAGAAATAAAGGAGAAACTTTTCTGCTTGTTTCTATAGATGTTGGTCTATTAATAGCCCTTGAAACCTAGACCCTTGAGGATGGCACGCTATCATTTCGTGCCATCCTCAAGGGCACTTTTTTCCAATTTTATTTTTATGACGGTTGATTACAACATAGTAGTACTAGGGGATGGGGCAGCGGCTCGCTACGGGGCGGTTCAAGCCAGACAACATCTGGTTCGAGTGGCACTAGTCCAAGCCCTGCCAGGGTTAGATAACGAGGGGGGCAGGGGGGTGTCCCAATCCCCTGCCGAATGGCAGGTTGTGCTGGCCGCCCTGCGCCATTTCAACTATTCCCGCTATGTCTATCAACATGGCCCCTATAATCTGGGTACCCTGCTGTTCCAACAACAGGCGATCGCCCCAGTTGGGTCTAAATCCGGTGCGATCGATTGGGCCGGGATCAATTGGGCTGAAATGGTGCGATCGCTCCCCCTCCTGGCATCCGCCTCAACCCATCCCCAGGCCACCGCTACCCTGGAACAATTGGGCATTGACGTGATCCAGGGTCAAGGTCAATTTGTGGCAGACCCCCAACTGGGCTTCCAGGTCGAGACTGGGACCACCTCCCAGCGCCTGCTCCGGGCCAAGTCCTATCTGATCGCCTTGGATGGACAGGCGATTATTCCAGCGATCGCCGGAATCGAATCCCTCCGGTACCACACCCTCGACACCTTCTTTCAGCCTGACACCTTCGTCAGCCAGCCCCAGTCAGTATTAATCCTCAGCGATCGCCCTGAAGGGGTTGAAGTGGCTAACGTCCTAGCCAATCTTGGCACCCAGGTTACGTTAGTAATGCCATCCCCCCAGCTATTGCCCCTGGCCGACGCAGAGGTAAACCAGTGGGTCCAGAGTAGCTTGGATGCCAGCGGGGTCAGGACTTACCTGGGAGCTACGGTAAACCAAATTTATCCCCAGGATCAGGGCTGTGTGGCAGAACTTGACTCCTACCATCCGTTACCTCAGCCCGTGGATGACCAGGATTCCCCCTCCCCCGGCCCAACCCGGCTCAAAGCCGATGAGCTACTGGTAGTGATGGGGCGACAGGTGGATTTTACCACCCTCAACCTGAGGGCGATCGCCGTTGACTATACCCCCCACGGCATCACCGTTGATACCCGCTACCGCACCAGCCATCACCGCATTTTTGCCATGGGCGATGCCATTGACCACAGCGGCGCGATCGCCCAGACCCATCACTATCAAGCCGAGGGCGCGATCGCCCTCCGTCATGCCCTCTTTCAAGGACCACTGCTCCATACCCTCAAAGCAGGTTTATCCTTGCCCCCCTTGGCCAATCCGCCAACCCTCCCCGTCATCGTGAACACCCATCCTCCGGCAGCGTGGATGGGATGGTCGGAACAGGAAGCTCGGCGGCGCTATGGCGATCGCATTCGCATTCTGTATCAACCGTTTCAGTCCTTACCCCAGGCCCAAGCGTTCAGCGCCTACATTCCCCATGCCACCGCTGGCTTTGGCAAACTCATTGTCCTAGACAACGGCCAAATTGTCGGGGTGCAGATAGTCGGGATTCAGGCCGAAGAACTAGTGAATGTGGTGGCGATCGCCATGCACCAAAGTGTACCCATGGATGACCTCAGCCAACTTTACCCGCCCAACCCCAGCCTCACCGCCGATATCCTCCGGGAGTGGGTGGCCCAGTGGGAGCGCGATCGCCCCAACCGTCAGCCTCGCCTGAGCGATTGGCT
>JAYKIC010000373.1:0-4659 GCA_035284985.1 Leptolyngbyaceae cyanobacterium | reverse complement strand
TATCCCAGGATGAAGTCATCCAAGTTGCAGAGGAAGCCCAAAACCATTTAGCGGTATAAGATTGCAGCGTAGACCTTAGGGTTGGGATTGGAACCAGGGCGGGTTTATGTTAGGATCAAATCAGGTTACGTTAGCAGTGCGACCCTACTTCAGACTTTATATCTGACGTTAAGTGCCCTGTAATTTTGATCATACTGAATACCAATTTGTGAGGTCTTTGCGTGATTGCCATTGCGCCACGTCCTACATCTGGCCGTAGATGGGGTACTTTAAGCTTTGCTTCTACTCTTCATCTTCGTCCAATCTTGGATCTTTTATTAGCGGATGTTCCCAACTACTGTGAGTGTGAACTTCGGCTGGGTCTCCAAGAAGCACTGGTTAACGCCGCAACCCATGGTAACAAACTTGATCCCACTAAGACAGTTTTAGTCCAATTTTTCTTTCTCCACAATCAGTATTGGTGGATCATCTCTGACCAAGGCGGTGGATTCTCGTCTGATTTCCTAGATATGTTTGAGTATAAGGCCACCTGCGAGCCAACGGAATGTCAAGAAAGTGGTAGGGGTTTATACATTATGCATCAAGTCTTTGACTTGGTGCAATGGGATGACGAAGGCACTGAACTCCGTTTATGCAAAAAAGTTAGGCCGTTAGCTCGTCTAGCGATCGGTCGCTAGGGTTGATTGATAGTGCTGCTGGGATAAGGTTATGGGTCTAACCGAACACTTCGGCGGGATCAGTGACCAGGATTTTGCGAACTGCCATTATCCCAGAAATGAGGCACATTACGATAGTTGCCACAAAAATATTGCTGGCTCTTGCCACGGTCATTTGCATCAGCAGCCCCGTGGCAGTAGCTGCTAGGTGGTACAGGAATGTGCTAACAATAACACTAGGGATAAACCCTGCTAGCGCCAATAGGATAGCCTCCTGGATGATAATCACAAGGAGGTGAATATTGGAATAGCCAATGGCTTTGAGGGTGGCGTATTCAGCCCAATGGTCGGCCACATCTGTATAGAGGATTTGGTATACCAAAATGATCCCCACCACAAAACTCATACTGGTGAGTAGGCCAAACACGAAACCAATATTCGTGTTCTGCTCCCAATAAGTCCGTTCCCGCAGGGCAAAATCGGCTTTAGAGAAAATCAGAATATCGTCCGGGAGGCGATCGCGCATCACTGCGATCACGGCCTCAATATCGGTTCCTGGCGCAACGGTGAGCAACCCAATATCTACAGTACTCAGGGTGCGACTGTCTTTTTCTGGCCCTAGACGGGCAAAGTAGCGGATAAAGTTTTGATCACTCATCACGACATTGCCATTACCAGCGGCAAAATCCGTCCCCATGCTAAAGCTACCAATCACCTGCACCTGCTGTTCCATCAGTTCGGTGGTGATACCTGGGGTGGTTGGCCCCACTTCAGGGCGGGATCGGTCATCTATCACCGCTGTCCAGGGCAGTTTTAGATTTTCCCGCTGGGCCAGAATACCGGGCAATGGTAATACGGGATCATCTGGGTTAAAGGCCAGAATTCGCAGGGGTAGCACCTGTTTAGTGTCTGGATTTCTCCAGTTTCCGGTGGCAGTGTAAAGGCAATAGGCGTTTTCTACCCCTTCAAACGCTTGAGCCTGATAAAGACGGCGACGGGCAAATTGTTCTGGCACGAACATACTGTCTTTAATCTTGTTGATTACAACAATGTCGCCATTAAGCTTTTGGAGGATTTGAATTTGGCTGTCGTAGAGAGCATTTTTGAAGCCCAGGAAAATCAGCATCAATAACACCGCAAAACCAACTCCGCCTAAGGCGGTCACAAGTCGGCGTTTGTCGTGGGTGAGAATAAACCAGGGTAAGAGGGTGTAGCGGGGGGGCAACCGCAACGGGGGCAAGGGCAGTGAAAGGGACCAGCGAGACTTCGGCATGGTGATCAGAATTAGATCAATTAGATCAATTTAGAGTTTGGGCAATTATGGTGGGAAATCAGAGGATTCAAGCATCTAAAGGCGTTGGTTTTCAAAGGTGGCGATCGCCCCCAAATCATCCAGGTCCAGGTCTAAGTCCGGGTCTTCATCTACGGGTTGGTCTGATCCCAGGATAATCTGTTGGGGGGCGATCGCCCCCGTTGTTGAAACCTCCGTTTCTCTGGTTTCCCCGCCTAGAGAACTGTCATAATCAGAAAACGGTGTGATCACGAATGTCGTTTGCCGTGCCATCTGCATCAGGGTCCAATACAGGGAACCCATTGTCGTCACCGCTATCAAACCATCGATCCAGTGATCCCGCATAGTTGGTAATATCCTTATATCCGCCGTGCTTTGTGGATGAATAGAGAGACGCAATGTCTCCTTACATGCTCAAAGATACACGCTATGGACAATGGGGGCAAAATCAAAGGATGCTTGACAGGGGGGAAAGCTATGGCCGTTGACTTATATGAACTGGATGCTATTCGTAATTATAAGAAGGCGATCGCCGCCATTGAAGGCTACGCCGACAAAATTATTGACGATTTTTTAGACGCACCGGAAGGACAGACCTACATTCAAACGAACCCAGACGAAGAAGAATACGTAGGTGAATGGTTTCTCTCGGTTTTGACCCTGATTTATAAAACTGAAGTGGTGACACTACCCCACATCACCGCTAGCATTCTCGAACCCATCCTCACCCAAACCCTGCCCGCTACCCTGTCTGCGGATGAAGCGGCGGATGCAGGTAGCCTCATTCCCGAACTCATTGCCTTTTGGTCCTATCTTCAGCGAACCTACCGCCTGTCCACGGCTGGAGATATTATTCGATGCCTACGATCGATCCAGCCCATCTTCAACGCCCTCGTGTTAGGGGATGTTAGCGCCACCAAACGTTCAGCCCCCCGATCAACCCCTCGCCCCTCTACCAACTCAAAGAAACCCATAACCGATCAAAAAAACACCAGCCTCATCCACTCCCTGGATGCCTTGGGCGACATCGATCTTGATGATCTCGATGAGGCTGACCTCAAAAACTTAGACTATGACCTAGATGAATTTGAGGACGAATTTGAGGACGAATTTGAAGACGAATTTGAGTTAGCCGATGGGGATGAAAATGGCATGGACCCTGATTGGGAGCGCCACCATTTTGACTCCCGGAATAACGGTGAATCTCACCATCACGTTAGTCCCCCATCACTGGTGGATATAGATCGGGGCATTACCCGTCCCATCAGTAAGGCCGATGCTACCCCAAAGACAAAGGCAACAGAAACGGCCTCAGCGGACCTGTTGCCCCCCGCCAGTCAGCGATCGGCTAATCGGGTCATGCCATTTCATAAGGCGGAAGCGAATGGCGTGGTCAAATCAGCGGAGGGCGTTCAATCCCCAGAGGAGGCGATCGCCCCCCCCCTATCTGACAGCCGCATTACCACCCTCACCCAGCAAACGATTACGACAGACAGCCCCGGCACCATTCTCCATGATTTCCAAGTATTGTTGGATGCAATTGGGGACAAAGGAGTTGCGGTCAGTGGCAAAACTCAATACATTCCCATGAAAATTTTGGCTGACCTGAACGCCAAAATGCGCTACTCAGTTCGCATTGCCCTGAAACGACCGTTGCAAAAAGCCTATCCTAATATCCATGGGTTATGTCTGCTGCTGAAAGCTTCTGGGCTAGGGGTAATAGTGTCAAAAGGCAAAAAAGACTGGTTGCAACTTCAGCCAGAGGTGTTGGCACAGTGGCATCAGCTTAATCCCACTGAACAATATTTTGCTTTGTTGAATACTTGGATGGTTCAAGCCACCCCAGCGATGATTGGGGAACAAAAAGGACATCAAACCGTTGGCTTACAGGGTTTACAAGCATGGTTCTGGTGTTTCGGTCATGACAGTAATGGGAAACTATCGGGTGAAATTGCGGTAGAACGATTGGGACTGATGGCCGGATGGCATGGGTTGGCCCTGATGCAACTGTTTGGTCTGGTGGATCTGGTGGATGATAAACCCAAGGCGGGTCAGGGGTGGCAGGTGCAACAGGTGGAGCGATCGCCCCTCGGAGACGCAGTTATGACCGCCATTCAGGACTACTATAGTCAAACTCTAGGATGGCGATCGGAGCAAGATACAACCTTGGCATCGAGTGAATTACAGCCGTTATTCCAACCCCACTTCCCTGAATGGCAACGGTGTTTGGCGATCGCTAAACCCGAATCCGCCAACGGGGTGCATATTTTTAAAGTCACGCTCCATGAAGCCGTGCGCTGGATTGCTATATCTAGCGATCAAAGCTTATTTGAACTGAGTCAGATCATTTTGGATGCAGTGGACTTTGATCACGACCACCTAGATTTATTCCGATACCGTTTGCCATCAGGCGGCTATGCAACGGTGTATCATCCCTACAGTCAGAACTCTCCCATCTCCAGTGAGGTATTGATTCGAGATTTGGGATTATCAGTCGGCAACAGCCTCACCTATGTGTTTGATTTTGGCGATAATTGGCAGTTTCAATTGCAGGTGGAATCCATTGATGAGGGCGATCGCCGTTCCCAGTACGCCGAGGTGGTTCGAGCAGAAGGCACGGCCCCAGAACAATATCCCGATCCCGAATAGGCAACCTTAGATCATCGTGTCACCATCGGGATGGATGTGATAGGTTATACCAAGAGTTGCTCA
>JAYKIC010000372.1:0-4048 GCA_035284985.1 Leptolyngbyaceae cyanobacterium | reverse complement strand
ATCTTTGAGTGGCAAGTTAACGTTGTCCATCGTAAGCAGCCTCCAGCAAATCTAGTGGGGTTTCCCAGCGTGGGAGAAGCTGGAACGGGGGGACTTCACGGCGCTGTTCTATGATTCTCAGTACTTCGAGGGCATTAAATTTTTCTTGGAGAACATCGGTGGAGATACCCAAGACGTTAGCCAGACTTAGCTTGTAGCTGAGAATGGCTTCAGTAAGAATGGATGTTTGCCCCGGATAATCCCGTTCCCAGATTTTGGCGAGGAAATAGCCCATCAAGTATTCATTGGGCTGTTGGCCTTGACCGGAGATGTATTCATTGCCTTCGGTGTAGAGATAGCGGCAGCCTGAAAGGGCATAGGTTTCAGTGTAGGCCCGAAGCACAATCTTGAGGTTTTTATTGAGTTTTTTGGCGGTTTCTCCAGTGAAAACACTAGTGGCATAGGCCACTAAAGCATCTTGGGTAAAGCTGCGGTTTTCCGGCAGAAACTTATACACAAACCAGGTCCAGCCGCCCCACTCGGCGGGGTCATCCGGCGGGGTGGCCAAACCCTTGTCCCCGAAGCTGAGATAGAAATGCATGAACCAGTCCGTCAAGGGCGACTCCAAGAACGGATCGGTCTTGAGGATGAACGCTCCTTCTGGGGTGAGATGATCTCCACCAATAAAGCCCGATCGCTTTGCCCAACTTTTTATGCGTAGAACTTTTTCATTACCTAGACCAGTACGCTCCATCAATTCCTTTTTGGAACCTTGTAAGCCTTGCACTTCCGTAGCGGCTTGCAGGATCTTGAGCAGATCCTCTTTTTTGAGGGCAAACGTACCATGAAAACTAAGTTGTAAGTCAGGCATGATGGAGAGAAATTATAGATTCACCGAAAACTAGCTTTAGTATTCCCAGGTAGCTTGTGGAATGCACATCATGAAAAAACAGCAGTCAGGGAAAATAAGAGGCTTAGCGTAATATCTGATCTCGATATTTCTAGCATAACGCCATAGTCCCCGCTGCAAAACAGGCGTTTACAGACCGCTACAGATGGCAGGCCAAACAGGGCAAACCATCATCTTCCTCATCCAGCACCCGTTCTAGCACCTCACCTAAAGACTGCTCCACGGCCTTAGACTTTTCTCTGACCATCGCTCTTTCATGGTTAGCAATGATTTCGGCTTTGCGTTCCAGCAGCTCTGCTAGGGTTTCTCCTTCCGTCCAAGTATAGGTGCGCCCATCCTTATGATTTTGCTCGTAGGCCATTGCCCGTTCAAACAAATCGGGATGCCGTTCTGCTAACATAATCCATTCATATTTTCGCTGAAAGAAGCAAAAGAAACATCCGGATCGGCTCCGCCACTCGTAGTACTTGGGCAGACCAATCCCCCAATCGTTCAATAGTTTGATAACATCTGCTTTAGTGTAGCCTCGCTCTTTGAAGGGGTAAACTGGAGTGATATTCTGCTTTTTAGAAATATAACCATCACGGTTTTCATCAGCCCGAATTCCGATATAGCTGATTACCGAATTGTCTCCTACCCACTTCTCTAAGGGCTTAATTTTCATCTGTTCAGTACACCATCGGCGCTTAGGAGAAGGAAGATAGCCATTATGCATTGTCAGCCAATGATCAAAATCACGATTAGGGCATAGGTAGTGAATTTTAATGTTCAATCGGGTTTTGATCTTATCAAGGTAATCGTAGGTTTCAGGCAACTCGCGATGAGTATCACAAAAGAAATATTCCATCTGCGGGATCTCTTGATGGAGGAGTATAGCTAAAGCTGTACTGTCTTTTCCCCCCGATAAACCCAGGATATGGCGGACAGTTTGATTGGTCATTGGCTCTTTTTCACTCTTGACAACATTTCAACATATTCAACCCAGTCAGCGGGACTAACACAGCACAACGCTGCTTCATCCCGTATCCAGTAAAGTTGCTTTCCACTGGGTCGGCAGGAGGATAGTATTACTTGCGGTTAATGGCCCCTGATGCAGGGCAATTTGGTAGGTTTCCGCCACCAGATTGATGGCGTACACCACCACCAGCAAAAATTGGGCCGCATGGTCGAGGGCAAATTGCCGTTCCCCTTCACTCAGGGCAAAACAGGGAACAGGCTTGGCAGTCGCTTTTACATTTACATAGGCAACCGGTTGCTGCGGTGTTCCCACCAATACGGCATAGCCCAAGGTATCGTAGGGCTGCTGGGTGATTTTGGCCTGAGGATACCGTTGATGCAAGGTTTGGACTGCCGTTAGCAGGGCAAATTCTTCAATGGCAAAGTCCACCTCTGGCACCCCATAGGCATCTCCCCGTCGTGCCGCCTCCAACACCCGATATAACCGGAGAATTTCGGCATCCGTCAGCGTGCCCCGGTCAATGGCACGACCAATCCACTCTGTAATTTTGGTTTCACACAGGGCGATCGCTGCTTTCACCCCCTCATCATCCCTCAGATCAAAATTGAGGGCAAAGGTTTGAACGGCGGCATCGTAATTCAAGATTTCATGAGTTCCTACCAAAACCTGCTTGGGATTTTTCATCAAAATTCGATCCCACTCGCTCAGGTCGGAGTCATCATAGCCGCTCAAAGTTCGCGCCAGTTCTCCCCGGCTGGATAGTCCCTCCCGCGTCAGCAAATGTAAAATCACCACAGGCTGATACACCGCCACCATCGACATGGTTTCGGTTAAAAACACCAGCAACTCCGCTACGGGACGCTTCACCACTCCCTTCCCTAGTGGACTCGTTTCAGTCGATTCATGCCGAATTACCTCAGCCATCCTGCTCACCTCGGTCAAAGTTCATTGTGATTCGTCGTTCTCCCCATCATCGGCACAATCTCCCCGTCCCGATACTCGCTCTTATAATCCGCCTTAGCCTCCAACTCCAGATATTCCGCCGGGGTATATCGTTCTGTGGTTGTTTGCATCGTTAACCCTCCCTCTCAGCCTGTATCAGCGTGCCCAACCGTTTAAGAATCCGCAACACCTCAAATAGCTTGTTCTGCAACGGCAAATAGGAAAACACATCGGAAAGCTCAGGAAAAATAGGGATGGAGTTCGAGCCTCACCTCCTGGTCCGTATCACTGAACAGCTTGGGCAATACCGCTGACTGGTCTGAGGCAATGAGACGGCGATCGCAATAATCCATCGTTTCCCCCACGTTCCCTGGCTCTGAATAACACTCCAGCCGCCGATCCATGAGATTAAAAATCCAGTAGTGAGGAATCTCAGCCTCAGCATAGAGTAACCGCTTCATCGTCTGGTCATACTCCACCGATGAATCAGCAATCTCGATCGCCCACAACACATCCGCCGCCGTGGGATGACTGGTGGCGTAATCATCCTCACGGTTCCGCAAGATAGCAAAATCGGGTTCCGGTTCCCCATCAAAGGCAAGAGTGACAGGCGCTTGACACTGGAGCGTCACCCCATCCCCCAACAACTTGGGCAACTGTCGTAATAATCGCCGCAAGCAAAACTCATGTCGCACCCCCTTCGCCGCCATCTGGATCAGTTCTCCCCGAACCAACTCAACCCGGTCATCCTCTTGCAGAAATCCTAATGCCGTCAGTCGATGATAATCGGCCACCGTAAATCGCAGGGGGTGGGGTGGGCTAACTTGCCCGGTTTTGCCATTGCCTCGATTTTGCTGAATCTCAGCAGCATCCAGCGGTGTTGTGGGTGGTGATAACGATTGAGACATGATAATCAACCAAAATCATGAACGTTGACGGGTCAAGTGTTGAGTTTGACGGTGGTGGCGCTTCCGGGCTAGCTCATCAGTCCCCGCCCCTCGACCGGGAGCCTCTCACTTTTGTAAAAATACTAGCAGCCCTCATCCCCTAGCCCCTTCTCCCTAGGGAGAAGGGGAACCGGATTGAAGTCCCTCTCCCTAGGGAGAGGGATTTAGGGTGAGGGTGGTCAAAGTGCAAAAGTGAGAGGCTCCTCCTTTGACCAGACTCCAAGACCTTTCTGTTCAGAATAGCGATAAGTTCCTTCTATATACCGCTATTTTCGCAAGCTGTATAATCTTGTAATATCTTCTCAGCAATTT
>JAYKIC010000371.1:0-5463 GCA_035284985.1 Leptolyngbyaceae cyanobacterium | reverse complement strand
ACCCCAACCCCTCTCCCAGAGCGGGAGAGGGGCTTTCGACCCAAGAACCTGGTTTGAAGTCCCTTCTCCCCTTGTGGGAGAAGGGATTTAGGGATGAGGGGAAAAGTTTTGTCAGTCAATCAGCATCATGGGTCATCGAAATCACCTGTTGATTATGGCCGAGTTAAAAGAACCCACCCGAAAGGGTAAACGCCGCCCAAGTATAGGGAGACTGAACCTCTGGCTCTATCTTAGCCCACCGCAGGATGAAAAAAACTGGATTCAAGGGAACGGCACCGAAGATGACTTGGCTCAAGAATTAGTCGAATTGGGGGTGCCAAAAACTGACATTGTGATTGGTTTTCATGCACCTGAACTACGAAAGTACACAGAGTATGCGGTTAGTTAATTGACTCTATAAATTGTCTGTTAAATTACAATTTTTTGTTTTTATTACCTGGATGGTTTCTGCAAATGGATTACGAAGATTTGGTCACAATCCGAGCGTTCCTGACTGCACTCCAGCAACAGGAACAGCCCTTACCCGATGAAGTTTGGGAAGAATGGGAAGCGATCGCCCCTCATCATCCCGGCAGCATTTCCAGAATGCCCATCATGCCTTGATCTTCGTGGTCTAGCACATGGCAGTGGTAGACCGTTTTGCCGGGGTAATCCCGAAAGGCCACCCGAATCCGCACCCGTTCTCCCGGAGCCACCGACACCACATCTTTCCAAGCAAGATAAGGTTCCGGCTCACCGTTGCGGCTGATGACTTGAAATTTATTGATATGGAGATGAAACGGATGGGCCATGGTTCCAGTGTTGGTAATGTCCCAATCTTCCACGGTGTTGAGCTGAACGGTGGTGTCAACGCGATGGTGCTCAAAGCTCTTGCCATTAATCAAAAACACCATGCCCTGATGCATTCCCGCGTGGTCATTGAGTCCCATCATTCCATGACTGAGGTTAAACTCCCGTACCGTTTCAGGTTGGGGCAATGGCGCAATGGGGATGAGTTGATCCGGCACAGGCAGGGCTGCGGTTTCACCGTCGTAAACTAGAGTTGCCAATGTTTCGGAGTAGTCTTGCTGATGCTTACCCGAATCGTGACCTATGCCATGTATCATGCCCTGAGCGGGATTAAACGGATAGTTGAGTAAGCGATATTGCCCTGGACTCTGGTTGCCTTGCACCAATACTTCGGCTCGTTCTCCTGGGGCCAAGGTCAGGGTTTCAAGTTCCACGGGGGTGGCGATCGCTCCCCCATCCGTGGCAATCAGGTGTAGTAAATGGTTTTCTAGGGCTAGACGAAAAAATCGAGACGGGGACGCATTGAGCAACCGCAGCCGCCACAACCCTCCTTTTGCCAGGGTTAAGGTCGGATTAAATAAACCACTGACCGTAACCAAATCCCCAATACGGCCAGTCATCTGAGCCATATGTCCGGGGTCAGGAATACTCCCGTCAGGGTTGAGCATAATATCTTTGAGCACTAAAAATTCTTCCTGGGCCGCAACGATTTCAGGAATCTCATCTAGTTCTCCCCGAATAATAAATAGTCCGGCCAAGCCCGCAAACAGTTGCTCGGCCACCATGCCGTGGTGGTGGGGATGATACCAGAAGGTGCCTGCGGGATGGTCGGTGGGAATTTGAAATTCGTAGGTGTGCTGTTCGCCGGGGGCGATCGCCAAAAACGCATTATCACCACTACCCGTGGGGGGAATATGCAACCCGTGATAGTGGAGGTTAGTGGGCTGACTGAGCTGATTGCGAAAGGTGATCCGTACCGTATCCCCTGGTCGTGCTTCTAGGATCGGTCCCGGCAGTTGGCCGTTGTAGGTGAGCAAGTTGGCGGTGCGATCGCCTAGCGTGAGGCTCTGGGGCTGGGCGGTCAATTCAACGTCGAGTAACCCATTGGTGCTGCGGTAAGGTGGGGATGGGACAGTGCCTTCTCCCGGTGGAGTAGAAGGGACAACCGATATGTTAGGGGTTTGCCCTTGCTTTGAACATTGAGACAGAAGTATAGCCGTTGTGGTCATAGACCCCAGGGTTAAAAAGTTGCGTCGATTGAGGGTAGTCATAGGTCAGGTCTCATAATGTGAATTAAACGTTAGACAAAAGCGTAGTAGATGGCGATCGGTTTTATGTCATGGTTTATTTAAACACTGAAATGTCAGAGTAAAGCTTGTCCCCGTGCCAGCAATGTAATCGTGAACTGACTGCCAACGCCAACTGCACTCTCTACCGCAATGTGGCCATGATGAGCATGGGCGATCGCCAACGCAATGGATAGCCCCAGCCCTGATCCCCCCTGTTGTCGAGAGCGGTTCCGGTCCACTCGATAGAAGCGATCGAAAATTCGGGGTAAGTCCTGAGCCGCAATGCCGATGCCAGTATCCTGGATGGTGATAATGGCTTGTTTTTCTTGTTGTTTAAGGCCAATCGTGATGGTTCCTTTTTGGGGAGTATATTGCAGCGCATTACTGATGACGTTGATGATTAACTGATAGAGCTGTTCCTCATTTCCTAAAACGTATATTAATGGCTGATCCGGTTGCTTGAGGGTTAGACCAATCGTTTTAGACAGGGCTAGGGCGGCTAATTCTTCTACAATATCGCTGAGAATATCCTGTAAGCAACACACCTTCATCGGTGGCAGTTGTTGAGCATCGAGCCGAGAAAGGAACAATAAATCGTTGACTAACGTGGTGAGGCGTTGATTCTGCCGACTTAATACCTGGGTCAGTTCACGGGCATCAGCGTCAGAAATATTGGGCAAGCGATTGACGGATTCGGTCGTTGCTTGAATCGCTGCCAACGGTGTCCGTAATTCATGGGCTGCATCCGCCGTGAATTGCTGAATTTTTTGATAAGACAATTGGATGGGTTTCATCGCCCGTCCGGCCAACCACCAGCTTGCCAGGGCAATCAGTCCCATCGTTAGGGGGATGCTCAAAAGAATCATGCGACGGGTATTGGCGAGGTAAGTCGCAAAATCACTGAACGATCGCCCGACCAGCAGCGTCGCTTGGGGTAATTTGGGGTTTAGTCCGACATCTGATGTGTAGAGCGGGAAGGCCATTTGATGGTACTCGTTGCCATTGTCGTCCCACAATGTCTGGAAACTGAAGTCCGGTTCAGTGACCGTCAACCCTTGCGGATTCATGCCTGCCGTTGCGATTAATTTTCCTGTTGGGGCCAGCACCCTAATATAGTAGCTACCGTTGTAATAACCACTGGAGGTAAGAACATCACTAGGATGATTATGAATAGATGGACTGACATCCCCTGGATCAGTAGTTGTCTCCAGGCAAAGATGGCCGAGCATACAAAGGTTGGGCAAAATATTGGGGGAAACATCGTCAACTCGTCCCCCAGAGATTAGGGTTTCTTCAATGGTATTGTGGATCGCTTTGGCAACGGCTCGTAGTTCGCGGTCGGCGGTGACTCGATGGGCGTGGGCGATCGCCTCATACACCCCCATTGCACTGATGCCCATGACGACACTCATGACCCCGGTGTACCAAATGGTCAGTTGCCACCGACTTCGCCGAAAAAGGTTATTCTGCTTTGAACCGATATCCCATGCCATAGACTGTTTCAACGAGATAATCACACTGATAAGGAGCCAGTCGTTTCCGCAACAACCGCATTTGAGCGGCGACTACATTACTATTGGGTTCAGCCCCAATTTCCCAGAGTCGATTCAGCACTTGGTCACGGGTGAGGATTTGATTCGGGTGTTCCATCAGATATTGCAATAGCTGAAACTCTTTTTGAGCTAGTTCAATGGTTTGTTCTGACGGTTGACCTGCATCGAAGAGGGCAATACGGCGATCGCAATCCAAGGTCAGTGGGCCAATCGTAATTTGCGGTGATTTGATATCGGGCGATCGCCGCCTCAGCGCCCGCAATCGAGCCAGCAATTCCCCCATGCTAAAAGGTTTGACTAGATAATCATCTGCCCCTGCATCCAAGCCCATAATCCGGTCTTCGATCTGATCTTTGGCAGTGAGTATTAGAACCGGGAGGGAGTGGTGCTGCGATTGTTCTCCGGATACCCGGCGGGACCGCAACCACTGACACAGTTCAATGCCCGATCGCCCCGGCACCATCCAGTCAAATATGCCTAGCGTGTAGAGCGACAGATCGTGCTCCAGATAAGCTAGGGCTTCGTCTCCAGACTGGACCCAATCCACAATGTATGCTTCTTGGGTCAATGTCCGCTTGATGGCCCTGCCTAAATCTGGCTCGTCTTCAACCAATAAAAGCCGCATCACGCTTCACCCCCTTCAAGCGTCTTATATCTCTGACACGTTATAGTGATGATTTAATCAATAGACCTGTCCGAAAATTGGGGTGGAGTACCCGCGCAGCGGGTACTCCACCCCAACTTTCGGAGGACTCTAATAGTGCTTGATAGGACTTAATCATATCGGGGGATCATGAAATCACGATGAAAACAAAACTGTCTAACAGTTTAACTCAATGATTTAGAGGGGCTACGATTGTCAAGAGTTTTAGGGAAGCAAACGTTGAGCAACATCAGATGATGGCAGGACAGTAGCAATCAAAGGACAAATCTCGTGATCCTCTTGCCTAAAATTAGGAACGTGTGCCCAGCGATCGCGATATGCTTCAAGCTCGAACTTAAACGCCATCATTTGTTTGATTTGAGCTTCCAAGTGCTCTATTTTGTGATGGAGTAAATCCTGTACCAATGAACAGGGAGGCTCTCCGCGATCGCGGACATCAAGAATTTGGCGAATCTCTTCCAACGAAAATCCCAATGGTTGGGTTAGGTTTTTTGTCTGGAGTCGCTCCTTTAGCGACATTGTATCGGTGGTAATTCCAATGCCCCGTTGGGCATTGTTAGTTTCGCTGAAAATGCAATCATGGCAGTTATGGGAGCAAGCTTGATTTTTACCTCAAGCAACATCCAGGAAGTGAAGTCAATGCAACCTAACACTATTTCTATTCCAGCAATCTTTGAACTAGAAACAAGCGATCGCACTCTGAAATCGTAGCCCATGATAGATGTTGGATAATGTCGGGAAACAGGGAGTTATCCGTCAAATGGGCTGGATAATACCCCCTGTTTTCAGCATTAACCATCAGATTTGCCGGATAACACTCTAATTCTCAGGGTGTTATCTATCAGAATTGCTGGATAAATCCTGAAGAAGTAGGTTTTATCTGTCAGATCTGCTGTATAACATAGGGAAACTGGGGACGTTATCCAGCGAATCTGACGTTGAATTAATAGTTGTGCTGCTAGATGGCTGGTGGATGCATAACTGTAAAAGTCTTCCTCAGTATCAAAAATCTTCTAAACAGGAAAAGCCTTAGCCAAAGAAGGACGGCTGATTGACTGACAAAACTTTGCCCCTCTTCCCTAAATCCCTTCTCCCAAAAGGGGAGAAGGGACTTCAAACCAGGTTCTTGGGTCGAAAGCCCCTCTCCCGCTCTGGGAGAGGGGTTGGG
>JAYKIC010000370.1:0-12257 GCA_035284985.1 Leptolyngbyaceae cyanobacterium | reverse complement strand
ATGACCCCACGACCCAACAGCTATTTGTCACCAATGGCAGTGCAAAGGTGGTCGATGTCCTAGACATATCCGATCCGACTACGCCAACCTTCGTTAAGTCCTTGGATATTTCAGATTATGGCAGCGGACTTCAAAGTGTTGCCGTCAGTAACGATGTGATAGCAGTGGCCGTTGCCGCAGACGACGACGCAGGGGCTGGTTCGGTGGTGTTCTTTTCGACAGCGGGAGAGTTTCTGAGCGTCGTCACCGTAGGTGTCCTTCCCGATGCCCTCACATTTACCCCCGATGGCAGCAAAGTGGTGGTCGCCAATGAAGGAGAACCCGTCTTTGATGACGATGGTGTGCTACTTGAAAATCCAGCAGGGTCCATTTCCATTATCGATGTTTCTGGCGGCGCAGCTAGCCTCACTGATGCCAATGTTACGACCCTTGACTTTAGCTCATTTATAGGGCAAGAGGCAGCGTTGCGCGATGCAGGCGTGCGGATTGCCCCTGAATTTACCATCGCCCATGATGCCGAGCCTGAATTTGTCGCGGTAAGCCCTGATAGCACCACGGCTTACGTCACCCTGCAAGAAAATAATGCCGTTGCCGTGGTTGACTTAACCACTGGAGCCATCACAGGCATTCAGTCCCTCGGCACAATTGACTATTCCAGCGAATCTGCCCTCGATCCCTCCGATGAGGATGGGGTCATTAATATTGCTAATTTCCCAGTATATGGATTGCGGATGGCAGATGCGATCGCCACCTACGAAGTAGACGGTCAACTTTACTACGTCACCGCCAACGAAGGGGATGCCCGTGACACAGACGAAGCACGGGTTGAAGATCTCACCCTTGATCCCACCGCTTTCCCCGATGCCGCCACCTTACAACTTCCAGAAAACCTGGGGCGGCTGCAAGTCTCCTCCCTCGATGGCGATATTGATGGGGATGGCGATTACGATGAACTATACGCCTACGGTAGCCGTAGTTTTTCCATCTACAGCGCCGATGGTACCCTCGTATTTGACAGCGGCTCAGCCTTTGAAGAAATCACGGCTGACTTGTTCCCCATCGTTTTCAACTCCACCAACGACGAAAACATTACGTTTGATAGCCGCAGTGCTGCCAAAGGGCCAGAACCCGAAGGCATTACCATTGGCGAAGTCAACGGGGTGCCCTATGCCTTCATTGGCCTGGAGCGCATCGGTGGAATCATGGTCTACGACATCAGCGATCCCACTGATGCCGAATTCGTGCAATACATCAACACCCGCGACTTTAGTGGCGATCCAGAAGCGGACACCGCTGGGGATTTAGGTCCAGAAGGCTTAGTCTTCATCTCAGCCGAGGATAGCCCAACAGGCATTCCCCTGTTGGCAGTTACCAATGAAATTAGCGGTAGCACCAGCCTCTTTTCCATTGACTTGGACCCCGATATCACGGAAACCTCCAGCAAGTACAATATTGATGTCACCCTGATCAACGTTGAGGTTGACATCGTTCAAGTGACAGAAGTCAACCAAGTCTTCTATCAGTTCAATGGATCTAGTAGTGTTAACATTATCGTCAGCACGATTGATATCGACATCATCTTTGCTGGCAACGGCGGCGATACCGTGATTTGTGGAGCTGGGGATGATGAAGCCGATGGCGGTCGCGGCAATGATGTCATTCGGGGTGAATTTGGCTTTGATATCCTCATCGGTGGGTTGGGTCGAGATCGCATCTTTGGTGGCTCTGACGACGACGACTGTTCAGGGGACGAAGGCAGCGACACCATTTACGGCGGCTCCGGCGATGACACCATCGATGGGGGTACCCAAGGTGATATTCTCTACGGTGGGATCGGCATCGACATTATTATCGGCGGCAATGGCAAGGATTATATCCGGGGCGGTGATGATGATGATGAAATTAGTGGAGGCAATGGCAAGGACACCATCATTTGTGAGGACGGCGACGACGACACTGAAGGGGGACGGGCTACCGACTTTATCAACGCGGGTAGCGGGGATGACGATATCTCTGGCGATGCTGGGAATGATATTTTGATTGGCGGCACAGGCGACGATATTCTCGTGGGTGGCGGCAATAATGACATTCTCCGGGGTGGAGATGGTGATGATATCCTCTTTGGTGATGATGGTCGGGATGTCTGCATTGGTGGTGATGGTGATGACACCTTTGTCCTGCAAGATACCATCCTATTTAGCGTTATTCGTGATTTTGAGATTGGGGTTGATTTCTTCGGGATCTCCGCAGAATTCAGCTTCGAGTCTTTCTCGTTTACCCAGGTTGGGGTGGATACCGTTGTTCGCTATGAAAGTAGCACGGTCGCAGTGGTTCAAAACATCGAAGTTACCTCCATTACTGAGGAGTTCTTTGTTACGGTAGAGGTGTAATATGAATCACAACGGGTAATTTTTCCATTACCCGTTACGGAATCCTGGTTTTTCAAGAAAACTAGTCGGCGACCAAGCTAGTTTCGACGGTCGGTATGCCGCGAGAGCGCGGCATACCGACTCTCTTTATCTGTCAGCTTTGGATTGGCTGACTGACTAGGGTTCCGGTGCAATATTTTCCTGGGTGTAGGGCAAGACAAACCAAACGGTGGTTCCTTGTTGTGGTTCGCTTTCCACTTCAATGATGCCGCTGTGGGCGGTGATCACTTGACGACACAGGTAAAGACCAAGACGGATGCCGCCAAACTGCCGAAATTCAGCACAGTCAGAACAAAGATGAAACAGGCGATCGCGCTTTTCCAGGGGAATTCCTTGGCCATCATCCTTTACTGAAAACTTGATATATCCACAATTTTCATCCATAGAATCGACAGTAGAACCATGGGCCTGGTTGGGGGGTAATACTTCCGCCTCAACCGTTACTGTCACACCGGGGGGGTTATGGGCGATCGCATTCGTCATGAGGTGCTGAAAAACCCGTTCTAGCTGCACCGTATCGCCCCCAAATGACGGGAGCACCAGAGGTACATTATTGATCAACACTGCGTCATTCTGATGGGCACGCAGTTGGAGCAGGGCCATTACATTATCCACTAGGGTGTGGCCATTCAGGGGGGCCACATTCAGGGGCATCCCTTGAATTTCTAGGGTATGGACTTCTCGAATGGCATCCAGTTTATCCCGCTGTTGATTGCAGGCTTGCACCATGGTGTTCAACAACCGCCGGGGCATCTGAATCGTTTCCCCAGGCTGGGAAGCCAAACTTTTAAGGAGCATTGTCGTCCCCACCGCTGTGGTCCGCAAATCGTGGGTAACAGCATGGAGTAAAAAGTCGCGGAAACGACCGAGTTCTTCCAATTCCTGGGTGCGTTGTTCCAGTTCAGCCGTGCGATCGGCCAATTCATAGGTCCGTTGTTCTAGTTCATGGGTCCGATCGGCCACCTGTTGCTCTAGGGTAATGTTCAGGCGGCGAATTTGATCATATAGTTCACTCTGCTGGATGGCGATCGCCACTTGAGTCGCCAAGCGCTGCAACAGTTGCTGTTCAAATTCAGTCCATGGTCGTGGTCCCTCACATTGGTGGGCCACCAACATACCAAACAGCATCCCATTTACAATAATGGGCACCGCCATCCCTGCTTTGACTTGATAGCGAGACACCAAAATTTGGAAACAGTGGGACGAGTTCATCTCACTATGCATATCGTCAATGACCCGCACCGGGGTATGGCTAAAGAGGTCTACCAGTTCGTCATAAACGTCTGAGTCAATGGTTTCACCCGCCAAGGAGGGAAATGAAGGGGCCACCGATTCCGCCGCCACACTGCCCCGTTTACCGGGGTCAAATCTGGTAATAAATACCCGTTCTACCCTTAAAAATTGGCGGACTTCGGCAACGGTGGATTGGAGAATTTGCTCTACATCAAGGGATTGGCGGATGTTTAGGGCGATTTGACCGAGGAGGCGATCGCGTTCATTCGCTAATTGCAGCTGGGCCTCCGCCTGTTTTTCCTGGGTGATATCCCGAATAGAACACAGCACACAGGGGCAATCGTCAATGGTGATAATTTCAGCGGATACCGTGACAATTTTAAGCCTGCCAGATTGGGTGCGAAATTCTCCCTCTTCATTGTAAAGCGAACCTTGGCGCTCAATCTTTTGGCGTAGCCCTTCCCGTGCTGCGGCATTGGGCCAAAAGTTAAGTTCGGTCGATCGAATCCCAATTAGATCGGGTCGCTGGTATTCGGATAGATCAAGAAACTTTTGGTTAACTGCAACAAAACGACCTTCTGCCAAGGTAGAAATCGTCATGGCATCTGGACTGCGTTCAAAGACTTGGGTAAAAACCTGATCACTAATCGTCGGCAATGAATGAGGAGAGGGGGAAGAGGGTGGCAGAGACGGATCGGGGGAAGCTGGGCTGGTGGTGAAGCGATCGCCCTTAAGCATCACATTAATAGACTCGGAAACCGCTCCAATCCCTAATCCAGGATCTAAAACCAGTTGGTTCGCACCATAGAGCGGCATGACCTGAATCTTGACATCAGCCTGGGAATTGATGCCGCCTACGGACTCAGTCCCCAATTGGGGCGATAGGAGGAGAGGAGATAAATCCGTGTCTGGCAGTAACCCATGGGATGATCCGATTTCCCATGGAACATTCAGCCAATTGACAGTTGCATCCCACATTGGCTGAAGTGACGGATTGGGCCATGCCCAAGCAAACGATACCCTCATAAAACCCATTACCAAGTGCGTGTACGACTCAATCCATGCACAACTGTTAATGCCAGCACTAACCTCCATGGCCCGTGACCCGGCCCGTGACCCGGTGGACTGTCACTGTACTGCATACCAATGTACAAACTGTCACTGTAAAACCCACTTAAATTAGCATCGTTTACTCTAACACTGCGTGCCATCCTCCGTTTGGATGAGTTCAGATCACAGGCAAACAGCTAGGACGATCACAAATTAATGTAGTGTAAAGATTGTGATACAACAGTGAATGGGGACGGGATCGCCACCTATTTCGACGAGTTAGGCGTTCACAGCAAACCTCTAGGGGCAGGGAGAGAGTGGGGATTGTGTTAGACGTATTAGTAGTAGGAACAGGTCCGGCAGGGTTGGCGATCGCGGCCCAACTCTGCCAAAACGGATTGCAGGTGGGCGGGTTGGCACCCACCCCACCCACCCAGGCATGGTCGAATACCTATGGAATTTGGCGCGATGAACTGGACGCGCTTAACCTCTCCCATCTTTTAGCTCATCAGTGGCACCAGTGTGTGGGATATTTCGGCTCCACCGAGAAAAACCTAAATCGCACCTACGGCTTATTGGATAAGCAGAAACTCCAAACCCATCTCCTCGATCAATGCCAGCAGGGACAGATGACCTGGCACTTGGGTACGGCAGGCCAAATTGATCACTATGCCACCCACTCTACGGTCGTCACCCCAGCGGGGACATCCCTCAACGCCCGATTAGTCATTGATGCCACAGGCCATAAACCTGTATTTGTCCGGCGATCGCCCCCCCAATCTACCCAAGGCGGTGTCGCCTACCAAGCGGCCTATGGCATTGTGGGCCGCTTCTCGACCCCTCCGATTAATCCCGATCGGTTTGTGTTGATGGACTATCGGGCTGATCACCTGTCTCCCCCGGAGCGATTAGCCACGCCCACCTTCCTCTATGGCATGAATTTAGGGGATGACGTTTTCTTTGTGGAGGAAACCTCCCTCGCCGCTTGTCCCGCCGTTCCATTTGACATTCTGAAACAGCGCTTACAAAAGCGCCTTGCCTTACAAGGGGTTCAGCTTTTAGAACGACATGATGAAGAATATTGTTTATTTCCGATGAATGCACCCATGCCCCCATTTGATCAGGCCGTTGTGGGGTTTGGCGGCTCAGCCAGTATGGTCCATCCTGCCAGTGGCTATATGGTAGGGGCACTGCTGCGACGGGCACCCATTCTAGCGGAGGCGATCGCCACCACCTTGGACCAACCCCATGCCTCCCCCAGCCAACTTTCAGCCGCTGCTTGGTCGGCCCTCTGGCCCAGCGATCGCCTCCGCAAGTACTACATCTATCTGTTTGGGCTAGAAAATTTAATGCGCTTTGATCAGCCCCAACTTTGTCGCTTCTTTAACAGCTTTTTTGACCTGCCCCAGTCCCATTGGTCAGGGTTTCTAGCGGATACGTTACCCATGTCAGACCTCTTGGTGGCCATGCTCAACCTCTTTGGCAGAACGCCCAACTCAGTGCGATTGGGTCTAATGCAATCGTTTTTTTATGACAGTCATTGGCTATGGCGATCGCTCCTTGGTTCCTAAGCCTATTAGACCTGTCCGAAAATTGGGGTGGAGTACCCGCTGTGCGGGTACTCCACCCCAATTTTCGGAGGACTCTATTGGTTTGTAAATTGTCACGGTAAAAATGTTATCAACTCCGCAATGATTGGGCATCTTTAACCTATCTTGACCTCAACCCTTTTAGGCACAAAGGATAAAGGCATGTTGCCTTGGCCCCCAACTAGCGATAACGTAAAGATTAAGGCAGATCGTGTCAGAGCAGCAACACTGAAACGATAGACTACTGAAAGGCACGGAGAGATAGCGATTTGATGGCAATAGTTGAAGAGTTACAACAAAGCTGGGAGTCACGGGTTCAGCGCGATTGTCCGGGTCAGCCTTCGAGTACGATCACGAGCATCATTACTTGGTTGATGGGTGAAGACCAGGCCGACCTGGAGCAGATGCCGCCAGAAAAGCTGGCCATTCTTGGCCAAGCGATGGATTATCGCTATCGGATTTTAATTCAGCGCTATTTGGGCTTGCCCGAAGCCAAAGGTTACAACCAGTTAATACAGCGGTTAGGGAGTCTTTTCCTAATCCGTAACAAAATTAAAACCTGGGTGTCCTTGTCACGGGATCGACGACGCAGTGTGATCGATGTGCTGCAAGAAGTGATCCAGGAAATGATCCAAAGCGATCGCCACATCCAACATCAAATTCGCTGGATTGCCCAATGCACCACCAATCCTCGCTTAAGAAATGCCCTGATGCTCACCAGTATCGAGGAATATTGCTTAAGACCCATTCGCAACCAACCCCTACTGGTGTATCGTTTTGTTAACTATCTTCGTCGAACCCAACGGGGGGGCATGACCCAGGTGCCCACTGGCGATATCGTGCGATTAGTGTCTGAAGAAGTGACCCTGGACGACAGCGAAAATCCCATCAGCTTATTGGACGACGAAGCGATCGCCCAATACCAAGACACTCAACATTGGGAAGATCAACAAGCCTTACGCTCCAGTGTCAAAGCAGAATTTGTTAGCTATCTTGAAGAAAACGTCAGCACCGATGCGGCTCAGTGGCTAGACTATCATCTCCAAGGCAAAACTCAGGAAGCGATCGCCCAACTCATGGACCTCGATATTCGACAGGTATACCGTTTACGGGAAAAGATCAGCTATCACGCCATCCGTGTCTTTAGTCTCAAAAGCCAGCCCGAACTCGTCACCAGTTGGTTGGGCACCTCTTTAACGGAACATAGCTTAGGGCTTACCCCCAACCAATGGGAAACCTTTTGGAACGACCTTACCCCCAATCAACAACACCTGATCACCCAACTCCAAGCAGGGAAAACCATCGACGAAATTGCCCGTGATTCCAACACCAAAGCGAATCAAGTGATGAGTGAGTGGAGTAAGGTATATTTGGCATCACAGACTATTAGAGGAGCGGCGTAGTAATATCATTCACATACAGTTCGTCCTGTGGTCCAGCACCCATCGTCACTAGAAAACAATGCTGCCATCCAATGCTTCCAGACCCTCCTTACGAGACGATCAACTCGCTTACAGAGATCTCATAGCCCACCTTGGCCAATTTTTCCCTGAAGAAACGTTAGCTGGGCAACTGAATATTGAACAAATGTTCATCCTGGTGGACGGCGTACTACCCATCGAAGCCTGTCTTTACTATCAAGTTTTACCCCTATTCTTAGATGGGAGTCGGCTACACTTGGGCATGGTCAATCCCTTAGACACAACCGCCAGCGATTATGTTAGGCGGATCGTTTCCTATTTACACTACACCTTAGTTACCCGACCTATTTCCACCCAAGCCCTCCAAGCCGCACTGTCAGCCTATCTCAAATATTCAGACAACCAATCAAAAACAGCGACCCAAGCCGATACCCTTGCCCGCCAGTCCGCTGCCACACCAGCCCTCCCGACCCCTCGATCCCAAGAGCGAATCCACAATCTTGATACGGATAATCAAGCCACCTTTGTCCTAGAAGATCCCGATCGGGGCGACCCACTGCCCCCATCCTCTAGAGCGAGTATGCCAGAATTCCCCGCCACGGATTTTCAGGCAGGTCGTGGCAATGGCCCCCCCCCTACTGACAACCAAGAAACTACCATCCTTGACTTTGAGGATACCAACAATGGTCCCCGCGCCCAATCTCAAGCTGATGATTTGTTGCCAGAAGCCAACAATCTGAGAGAGGCGGCTGAAGTCCCAGAAAAGCAACAAAACCCCGATAACGATGAGGCTAATCAGGAACCCCATCCAACAAATTCTGCGTGGGGGCCAGAGGAACCGACCACTCAAATTCAGGTATCACCAGAGGATATGATTCCCCCAAAAGACATCAATCCCCTCCCTAATGCCCTAAGTTTAGAACCAGAGGAAAACCCTAATTTAGAGGAAAACTTAAACTCAAACTTAGGCATAAACCTGGACAATAGTCTGCCCAATGCCACGGATGATCACGATCCCTTGTCAGTGGAGATGGTAGCAAATCATGGTGATGAAGATATTAATCACCTTAAAAACTTACCGCCACGGGATTTATTACGGGAACTGATGGCCAGAGCGATGGGAGGGGGAATTGGTCGCTTATATTTTGAGCGGAAGCAACATTATGGCCGGATTTTGTGGAGTCAAAGCGGGGTTCTGCAATCGGCGGTGGACGATATTCCTCCAGTGACGTTTCAATCATTAATTAATGAATTTAAGCGCCTGACCCGTCTGCCACTTTTGCCCTTACAAAAGGCAAAGCAGGTGGAATTGGAACGGTTTTATCACCATAACCGTGTGTTGCTGAGATTTCGATTTATTCCTGGTAAGTATGGTGAACAGGCCACACTTCAGGTACTGCGGGGATCAGCCCTCGAATTTTATCAACAACAGCAGGTGGCCCGAATTGGTCAGGATGCGATGGACATTGCCAAGGAACTTCAGTCAAAAATTGAAGAGTTGCGATCGCGCATCCAGTCTTATCCCAAAGTTCCGATTTCAGACAATGTTTCCTTAGCAGAACTTCAACAAATGTTACTGAAGCTCAAAGAGCAAGTTGACTACCTCCAGGAAAAATCCGATTTATCCCCGGACGAGCCAGCGTCCTAACCAAACTTAGAGCCAATATCGCGTATAGGCTTCTGGTCACATCCCAAAAATGCCACCAAAAAACTCGATCGCCTCTTTCAATGCTGCAATAAATACATCAACTTCCTCACGGGTGTTGTAAAAATACAGGCTAACCCGTGCGGTGGATTGGGCACCCACAATACGATGCAACGGTTGGGTGCAGTGGTGTCCGGCCCGAATAGCGACTCCGGCTTGATCCAAAATGGTGGACAGGTCGTGGGGATGGACGGCTCCGGTGGTGAAGGAGGCGAGAGCGGCCCGTCCCGATCCATCCGCCTGGGGCTGAGGTCCGTAAATTCGCACTTCAGGAATAGTATTGAGTTGCTTGAATAGATAAGCGGTCAACTCTTGCTCATAATCATGAATGGCATCCATGCCAATGTTGGTGAGATAATCCACGGCAGCACCGAGGGCGATCGCTTCGCCAATGGCTGGGGTTCCCGCTTCAAACTTATGGGGCACATCAGCATAGGTGGCATGGTCAAGGAACACATCCGCAATCATTTCACCACCGCCTAAGAAGGGATTCATCGAGCGCAACACATCCCGCTTGCCGTAGAGAAAGCCGATGCCTGTGGGGGCGCACATTTTGTGACCAGAGGCGACCAACCAATCACAATCTAACCCTTGGACATCGATCGCCATGTGGGGGGTACTTTGGCAGGCATCCAGCAGCACCCTAGCGTTGTGATCATGGGCTAATTTGATAATTTCCTCAACCGGATTGATACAACCCAGGGTGTTCGATACATGGGCTACGGCAACGAGTTTAGTGCGATCGCTAAGAAGCGATCGATACTGTTCCAGGTCAAATTCTTCCGTTTCCGTTAACTCAACAAACTTGAGCACCGCCCCGGTACGCTGGGCCATCATTTGCCAGGGAATCAAATTACTGTGATGTTCCATCACCGACAGAATAATTTCGTCCCCCTCAGTCAAATTGGCCCAGCCCCAAGCATAGGCCACTAGATTAATCGCCTCACTCGCATTACGAGTAAAAACAATTTCCTCTCGATGGGTAGCATTCACAAACGCCGCCACCTTGTCCCGCGCCCCCTCGTAAGCATCTGTAGCCCTGGCGCTCAGGGTATGGACCCCCCGATGAACGTTGGAATTGTCATAGCGGTAATATTGCTCTAGGGCATCCAACACCGCTGCGGGCTTTTGCGAGGTGGCGGCATTATCTAAATACACCAGCGGTTTGTCATGAATTTGCTGGTGCAAGATAGGGAAATCAGAGCGGACTTTGGTAGCTAGGGTTTGTTCTTGGATCAGCATTTGGGATTTGGGATTTGGGATTTTAGGTTTGGCCAGTGGAGAGGGGCGATATTCCTAATTATTTAGAGTGGCATTGCGCCATCGCCCAACCGTACCGCGTCATTCAAAGCATTAGTGTTGAATGAACTGTTCAACGGTTTTCACTAAACTTTGCTTGAGAGAAACAATGGGAATGGTCTCGAACACTTCAGCCGCAAAGGCATAAATCAGCAGATTCTGGGCGCGGGTGGCATCAATACCCCGACTTTGGAGATAAAACACCTCATCCGCTTTCAACTGACTCACCGTTGCGCCGTGGGTACACTTAACGTTATCCGCCACAATTTCTAGCTGGGGCTTGGTATCCACTTTGCCTTTGGTGGACAACAACAAGTTGCGATTAAGCTGACTCGCATCGGTTAACTGGGCCGCTTGCGGTACATTCACCTTACCGTTAAACACGGCA
Organism: Leptolyngbyaceae cyanobacterium; assembly: GCA_035284985.1. GTDB lineage: Bacteria > Cyanobacteriota > Cyanobacteriia > CAKZMO01 > CAKZMO01 > JAAHGY01. The sequence continues at coordinate 1,143 of JAYKIC010000370.1, read as the reverse complement.
TGGGCACTGCCATCAATGATGCACTTTTGCAGTTGCTTACTCGTGCCGTGGGGGTGTTGATAGGCAATCAAACTATGGGTATCGGTTAACTGCTGTCCCGTCACCATGGCTAAACCATTGAGGGTCGTTTCCGTTTGTTCCCCTGCTTGAAATACTTCCAGGTTATGACGACTAATGCGAGCGCCGAGGTTAATGGCGTGGCAGGTGTAGCGGGAGGTCCGAGCTTGGGACACCGCTGTTTTGCCGATGTGGAAGCTGGTGGTGTCGTCCCGCTGCAAGCGCACATGGGTAACAGCCGCATTATCTTCCAGGTAAATTTCTGTCACAGGATTGGTGAAGTAAGGCGAGGATGCGGTTTCAGAACCCAGACAAACGTAATCTTCGACGATTTTGACTGCACTATTGGCTTCAGCCACTACCAGACAGCGGGGATGGCTCAAGGTCGGACCAGTTGGCCCCATCGTGGAAATGTGCTGGATCTGAATGGATTGGGGAGCCGCGACTCCTTTTGCCACCCACACTACTACTACATCGGTCATGCTAGCGGTATTCAAGGTGGTAAAGGCTTGCTCCAAGCCTAGCTGCTGTCCCAAATATTGGTCCAGTTTCGGCCCGACCGTAGCTGCGACCCCTGGTTGGCTCAATGCACCGACCGTCACCCCTGATGCGGTGGTGCCCACTGACAGGTCGGCCCGATAGTGGCCGTTCACCATCACCAATATGGGGCCAACGTCCGGCAAACGATAGTTGCGAAGATCGTGTTCTGTTACCTCCGGTGTCTCACCCATTGGGGCGGACCAGTCTAAGGCCGTGATCGGGGCGAGGTTGGTGAATCGCCATTCTTCATCGCGGGTGGAGGGAAAGGAGTAGCGTTCTAGGGCAGTCGTTGCGTTGGTTCGCAAGGCTTGCATATAATCGCTGATGTCAGCGTTGAGGTCGGGAGAGAGAGGCGATCGCCGCTTCAACAATTGCTCAAACCCAAACTTCTCCTGTACTCGTTCACCCGCCTTATTATTCGGTGAAACCACTTGGATCGTCATTACGCTTCAACCCCCAATTCTTCCTCCAGCACCCAGTCATAGCCACGGGATTCCAGTTCCAATGCCAGTTCCTTAGTGCCAGTCCGCAAAATCTGCCCCTTAG
>JAYKIC010000369.1:0-5336 GCA_035284985.1 Leptolyngbyaceae cyanobacterium | reverse complement strand
CGATTACCAACCTGAATTTTGCCAACTGTTTCGACACGAATTAGACTTCCCCCCAAGGTCTCAATACAATCTCCAAATAGCTCAATAGAAGTATATTCAGGACTTTCAAAGACAAAATAATTACCTGAGCAAATTAGATGGCGACTCCGAACCCAGGAACGAAGCTTTTTCTCTGCAACAGGGGGAAGCATTAAACCAGAAAAACAATCATAACAGTACTATGGTTTTGCAAATTATATATAGCCAACTACGGTACCTTGACCTTTGATTTTCACGCCAGTCCCTCAAGCGGCAAAAAACAGGAGGTAAAGGATAAACAGCGGCAACCATAATCTACTGCCGCCCATCTTTAGTATTTTATTAGCAGTCTCTTGCTAAGAGTCCATTACCAAAATTGGTGGTGATTAAAATCTCGACTATAAAAGTTCAAGATATAACAGCATCAAGCCCTGTAGCCTTTTCCGATCTAGCTTTAGAAGCGGATGGCAAACTAAACAGGCTGGCTTCTAGCCAAGAGTTCTAATCGCGACAACGCACTGGTCGCCATTTCTTTGACATATGTATCCACCGCCTCATCTTGAATGCAGGTCTCTAATACGGCCTTAGCTCGGCCATCATCTCCCATGGATGGCATGGCATTAACGATGGCAACCGCCAAGGCGACGTTATCCGTTGCCTTCAAGGCATCCGCTAAAATCTCAAAAGCTGGTGGCCCCATTTCCCCCAAAGTCATCACTGTAGCAACATAGACAACTGGATTGGGATCATGTAAAGCCGTTTTGAGCGCTTCCATCCCCTGGGGGGGGAACGGGGTGTCAGGGTGCATCACCACAACCTGAGTGAGGGCTTTAACCGCACTGGCACGAGCGGTCACATTATCACTATGTAATGCCACCGCCACCAGCGGCATCACTGTTTTTACCCCAATCGCCCCCAACGTTTTGACCGATGCCCGTCGATAAACAACATCCTCTGCTGCCAAGTTATCAATCAAGCGTGCAATGGTCGTTTCGTCGTGTTGGTCGGCGAGATCCCACATGGCGCGATCGCGCAAATGGGGGTTAGGATGCTTGAGTTGGTTAAATAATGTATCTTGGCTCATCAGATTTCGATTCAGTTGCGGTTGTTGCGTTTTAGATGCAGTCCTTCATAAACGAACCTAGGGTCAACTTCATCTCTCTCACTACTGAGCAAGACAAGACAAGAGACCCTAGGCAGGGAAGTCACTTAGCGTTTGCTATTCAGTGCAATATTAACGATGACATTAATATTATTAACGTCATCGCTCATCACTCTTAGGACAAAGAGTTAATCGCATAGTCCAACAGCGCATTGTACTCAGTCAACGCCTGGGCAGACATATCACGGGGAGCACAACCACGATTACGGGCAAAGGACAACGCCTCTACATAAGGAGCGGTAGGCAGGTTTAATGCGCGGTATACCTCACGCTGACCTGCAATCCCCCACTCATCCAAAGGACCAGTCCCACCAACCACCAAGCAGTACTGGATCAAGCGCAAGTAGTGCTTGATATCCCGCTGGCACTTGGACTTGAATACATCCGTGGAGTTCGCTTCACCAGCATTATTCAAGTAGGGGTACTTAGCAATGCAAGCATCGTAAGCTTCCTGGGCAACTGCATCAATGTTAGCAGCAAGCTTCTCAGCCGCTTCAAGCCGAGCAGCGGAACGCTGGATACTGCCTTGTAGGGCTTCAAGGTCAGAAGCACTAGGAAAACGACCAGCCGCATCAGCAGCTGCGATTACAGTAGTAGCAACAGATTTCATCTTCTTCTATTCTCCAGTTCAAATTTTGATCGATGAATTACGTTTCGTTCTTATTCCTAAGTTAATCCGCAACCGTAAAGGTTTTGACGGTGGAAAAACTAGCTAAGAGCGGAGATAACGCGATCGAAGTAGCTGGAAGCCTCAGAAACAAGGCTAGCGCAACGATCAGCAACAACGGGAGAACCCATTTTGCGAAGACGATTACCCGCACGGGCTTCACTCGGCTCATCCTTAATGTGAGCAGCCGCTTGAGCCTTCATGATTTGAACGGCACGAACAGTAGAAGTAGTGGGAACGCCCAATGCAGCGTAAGTCTCTTTGAGACCATTCAAGCAACGATCATCCAGAACAGAAGCGTCACCAGCCAACAGTGCATAGGTTACGTAGCGCAAAACGATCTCAGCGTCACGCAAGCAGGCAGCCATACGACGGTTGGGGTAGCAGTTACCACCTGCTTGGATCAAGCCTTGGTTTTCGCAGATCATGCCAGCAACAGCATCGGAAACCATGCAGCTAGCATTGGAAGCAATCGCATTAACAGCATCCAAACGACGATTACCTTCAGCAATGTATGCCTTGAGTGCAGACAAATCGCTTACAACGGAAGTGCTGGCATCAGCTTGGACAACAGCTCTGGAAAATGCATCAAGCATATTCACTTCTCCTTGTCTTCTTGTTTGATAAATTACGGTTGTCATCATATTTCTTCTGATGACAAGAACTACGGTAAGGGAGAGCTGGTCCCAAAGTCTCAGTTATGAAAAAGTAAGCAATAAAACGCAACATTTCAAATATATGGAAATCCTGACTCTATGGGGCACCAGAGCACTGTGGGCTGAACTCAAGCATAGCGGCCTGGGACACGCTACTATTTCTGCGAGTCCCTAACCCGATTGAATATCGCTATCGTGGGGCGATCGCCATCCCTTCGTTCCCGATCCCTTAAGACGGCAACCTACCCCCCCTCGCTCTTGGAGACTTTTATGGGCTAGAGGTGGGGAGCTAAACACAACGTGGTCCACCACTTGCCAGTCCACCACCATCCGCTTGGCAAAGAAGTCTTCCTGGTCCTTGGGACCGCCGTTGGTGATGTAGTACTGATGCTGATCGGAGCCTTCAACAAATTCACCGTTGAAAAAGTTATACATCACGTCATTGGCTAGGGCTTGGGGAATAACCTTGAGGCCAGCGGCCAGCAAGTCTTGGGTGGCGATCGCTTCCAACTGGCACTGCAATTGCCGTTTGGTCGCCATAGTTCGGGTTGTCTCGCAGGGGGCGAACTCGGCCATCTCTAGGGCATCTTGCAAGGCGGTGCGACTATCGTTGATCACCACTACCCCGTAACCGATGAAAAGCAGGCCCATATCGAGGTGAAATTGACCCGGTTGCTCGACGCTAATTACTTGTTCAGGAGTTTCCAGGCTAAAATCCTCCTGAATAATTTGTTTAACTTGGTGTGCTTCTAGTTGGTAGAGGTTGGCGGTGGTGGCGATCGCATCCTGCCCCACCAAAATAATGGGCCGACCCGCTTGATCCTCCCCAGTAATCATATTGCCCCCTTCGATATAAGCCCGAATCTGGCCCACCGATTGGCCCTGGGCTTGGGCAAGGCGCGATCGCACCTGCCCCGTTGCACTAGCATTCACCCTGATTCCCAAGGGCACCCACCGCTCATCAAATGCCAGCATATCGGCTAGAGTTTCAGGCGAAACCAGGGACTGCCACCGCTGTCGTCGGCCCTCAGTCATGGCCCATGCCAGCAAATCATCCTGGAACGGAGTCAGCACCGCCATTCGACCATCAGCGAGATACTCCACGCTATCCTCCGCCCACTTAGACACCGGATTTTGACTAGTTAACAGAGAATAATCCAGACCGTTAAACTCGTTTTGGCCTAGCTCCGCTTTCACATCCGCCACACTCTGGATACAGGTGAGAATTTCTAGGTGAATACCCAATTTTTTAGCGGTTTGAGCAAAGAACCGCAGGTATGCTTGCTCCGTTGCCACAGGCTGATTAGCACGGTTACGGGTGTAGTTCATGTGCAGCACCCGTGTGCGCCCTTGGGGGGTTTTGGGGTGGGGGAGCGCTACGCCTGCCGCCACCGTATCCACCCCCGGCACCATAGCCCGAATTTGCCGCTGAATTTCTTGGATTTCAGCGGCGTGGACCTCTGTCTGGTTGGACAAGGCCCTCAGTTGTTGGTGTAGCTCGCATAAACCCGATCTATTGATTCCACCAGTTGCCATAGGTCTTGATGATTTTTGGACCTCATTATTCAAGCTGAACGCACAATTTCGTGATTGAGAAAATCATGGGCCATGATGGTATTGGGGAAAATGGCTTGGGCTTCCGTTAACAAATCCTCCAACTGTTTCGGATTACCGGGCGCATAGCGAGGACTGAAGTGGGTCATGATCAACTGCTTCACCCCCGCCATCAAGGCCACCTGAGCCGCCATCGTCGAGGTGGAATGGAGCCGTTGGTACGCTAATTCCGCATCTTGATGGGCGAAGGTAGCTTCATGAATTAACACATCGGCATTTTGAGCCAGATCCACAGCATTGTCGCAAAAAATCGTATCCGTGCAGTAGACCATGGCCCGACCCAGTTGGGTGGGACCACATAATTCTGCGCCGTTAATCCGCCGACCATCCTCCAGCGTCACCCATTCTCCCCGTTTCAGTTTGCCGTAAATCGGCCCCGACGGAATCCCCATGGCTTTCGCTTTCTTCACATTGAAGGTGCCAGGGCGATCGCTCTCCGTCACCCGATAGCCAAAGGCCGGAACCCGATGGGTCAAGGCGTTGCAGTGGACGGTGAAGGAATCGTCTTTAAAAACCAGTCCTGGCTCCACCGTGTGAATCTTGACCGGGTAGTGAAAATTGGTTTGGGAATAGCGGCAGCAGGCTTTAATATACTCCTCCAACTTAGGGGGACCATAGATATCAATTTGCTCAGGGTTGCCCGCTAATCCGCAACTGGCCAATAACCCCATCAATCCATAGATATGGTCCCCATGCATATGGGTCACAAAAATCCGACGAATTTGGCTAACCCGCAACTCGCTCCGCATGATTTGATGTTGGGTGCCTTCACCACAATCAAATAGCCAAATTTCCGAGCGCTGGGGCAACCGCAACGCCAAACTGGAAACATTGCGCGATCGCGTCGGCACCCCTGAACTTGTCCCAAGAAACGTAATCTGCAAAACCTAGACCATTAAAGCGCATCAACAACCATTCCCCTATCTTATCCTGATGTCCCATCAACAAGGATGGAAATTTTAGGCAACACTTATAGCGCGACAATCCCGTTCCGATGATCCCTCCTCAACGACCCAATAAAATTATTGCCCACTATTTGAACTCAATCGCTAGGCCATTGGCTTATATTCGCAGTACACTATGGCAGTTCAAGTGTTGCATCACGGTTTGCAAACCGTTTAGATATGCCGTTTGCTCTGACGTATTAAGCCACAATAGAAAATCAAATCTCAAAGACTTGAGCGTGGGTTGGATTGAGGCTTGGACGGATTGGATTTAG
>JAYKIC010000368.1:0-4010 GCA_035284985.1 Leptolyngbyaceae cyanobacterium | reverse complement strand
AAGCCCATGAAGGGGTTTTATTCCGCCTTCTAAAAGGTTGTGCGACCCAGGTTCATAAAAATCTCCTAAATAATCGTGTAATCTAACCTGTTCGTTCTACAATGCCAAGAAGCTTTGGCTTAGGGCTGGCCCTGAAAACATTGACGAGATAACTGGTAGAAGGCACGTAAATTATGGAAAGTCAGGCATCAATTCCCGTGGTAGTGATGGGAGCTGCCGGAAAAATGGGGCGGGAAGTGATCAAGGCGGTGGTTGCCGCAGAGGGAATGCATCTGGTGGGGGCCGTTGATACGAGTCCCGATCTGCTAGGTCAGGATGCGGGGGAAGTGGCTGGGTGTGGTCCGGTGGAAGTGCCCATCTTAAACGATGCGGAGGCGACCCTCGCCAGTGCCACTCAGGAATCGGTACAAGGCGTGGTGGTGGATTTCACCCATCCTGATGCGGTCTATGAAAATGTACGGTCGGCGATCGCCTACGGGGTACGTCCGGTCGTGGGCACCAGCGGTCTGAGCGCGGAGCAAATCAATGAACTGGCAGCTTTTGCGGACAAAGCTAGTACTGGATGTTTGGTGGTTCCTAATTTTTCCATCGGGGTGCTCTTGCTGCAAGAAGCAGTGGTCAAGGCGGCCAAGTACTTTGATCATGTGGAGATTATTGAATTACACCACAATCAAAAGGCGGATGCCCCCAGTGGCACAGCGGTAAAAACGGCCCAAATGCTGGCAGAAACGGGCAAGGTGTTTAATCCGGCAGTAGTAGAGGAAACGGAAAAAATGGCCGGGGCACGGGGCTGCACCGGAGCGGAGAACGTCAATATTCACAGCGTACGATTGCCCGGATTGCTAGCTCACCAAGAAGTGATTTTTGGTTCCCCTGGTCAGCTATACACCCTGCGTCACGACAGCACCGATCGCGCCTCCTTTATGCCGGGGGTACTGTTAGCGATTCGGGCGGTGACGAAGCTGAAGTCGTTGGTGTACGGGTTGGAAAAGGTGCTGGAGTGAGTGAGTGGGTGAGTGGGTGGGTGAGTGGGTGAGTGGGTGGGTGTTAGGAAGGCTAGCAATCGGGCCACCACCCCGCCGCAAAAAAATCCCAAACTGGCTTGACACTAAATGGGCTAAAGCTGCTAATATATGAAAGCTGATGTTAGCGACATTGGGGTGTCGCCAAGCGGTAAGGCAGCTGGTTTTGGTCCAGCCATTCCTAGGTTCGAATCCTAGCACCCCAGTTTTTTAAAACCTATCTTTGTTAGTTTCTCTCCATTGTTGGAGAGTTGGTTAGGTAGTGGTGCAAATTTATGAATGATACAGGTCTATCGCCATTCAGTAGTGACCTAGCGGTGCTGGCGACCATGCATCAGAAAGAGAAGGCGATCGCTCCCTTGTTTTCCCAGCACCTTGGCATGACCGTCACCGTTCCGCCTGGGTTTAATAGCGATCGCTTTGGCACATTCACCCGTGACATTGACCGGACTGGCAATCAACTGGAAGCCGCACGGGCTAAGGCGATGGCCGTGCTGGAAATGACCGGGGAGCCGGTGGCGATCGCCAGCGAGGGGGCTTTTTTTCCCGATCCGATGTTGCCGTGGATGGCCTGTGGCCGAGAACTCGTATTGTTGGTTGATCGAAAACTGAACCTTGAGATTGTGGGAGAAGCAATATCCACCAATGCCAACTTTAGCCACAAAACGGTTACGTCAGTGGATGAAGCCCTCCAGTTTGCTGAAACAGCCCATTTTCCCAGCCATGGATTGGTGGTAATGCCCAGCCGAGATTGCCTGGATAGTCGCTTAATTCGCAAGGGCATTGTTGATGCCGACGAACTGGTGGCCACTGTGACCACCCTGCTCACGGCCTCATCCACCCAAACGGTTCATCTGGAAACGGATATGCGAGCCATGCATAACCCGACTCGTATGGAAGCGATCGCCCAAGCCACCCAGATCCTCATCACCAAAATCCAGCAACGATGCCCCCAGTGTGGCAGTCCCGGCTTTAGCGAAAAAGAGCGTCAACCGGGCTTACCCTGCGGTCTCTGTGGTTTACCGACGGGCCTGATCAAAACCGCTATTCATCACTGTCAAAAGTGCCATCATACCCACACCGTTCTGTTTCCAGATGGAGTGGAAACCGCCGATCCAGGGCAGTGCTGGAACTGTAATCCCTAATCTTAAGTAGTCCACATTCCATCTGGAAGGTTTAGGCTAAATTTCCGCCCAGCAACTCTAATTACCCTTCAGTAAAAACCGCGACCCTGGAAGCACAGACAGTCGCCCTTTCCCTAGCCTCTTCCACCGTGGCACCAAGCGCCAAGGCTACCCCCATCCGCCGATTCTTACGACAGGTAGGCTTACCAAACAGTCGGATTTTACTGGTGGGAACTTGTAGGGCGGCCCCCATACCGATAAAGAGAGGATTTTCCCCAGCCGTCCTAGCCAAAATGACTGCCGAAGCACCCGGTTGGGTCAAGGTAATCTCCCCAATGGGCAATTCCAGAATGGCGCGGACATGGAGTTCAAACTCAGACATATTTTGGCTCACCATTGTGACCATCCCCGTATCATGGGGCCGGGGGCTGACTTCGCTGAAGTAGACCGTTTGGGGCTGATCGGGTCGCCCTTGGATGAATAGTTCCACCCCAAAGAGGCCAAATCCACCCAAGGCATCAGTGATGGTAGTGGCGATCGCTTCACATTCCTGCACCGTTTCCGGCGGCAGGGGACAGGGTTGCCACGATTCCCGATAATCCCCATCCACTTGCAGATGGCCAATGGGGGGACAGAAATGAGTCCCATCAATGGCCCGGACGGTCAACAAAGTAATTTCCGTTTCAAATGGCACAAAGCCCTCCACAATTACCCGTTGCCCTGCGGCTCGCCCACCGGATTGGGCATAATCCCACGCCCCGTCAATTTCCGAAGCATCCCGGATAATACTTTGCCCTTTGCCCGATGAACTCATAATCGGTTTAACCACGCAGGGTAGCCCCAATTCAGCGATCGCCTGCCGATACTCCGACTCATTCCCCGCAAATCGATAGGGGGAGGTGCGTAGCCCTAGTTCCTCCGCCGCCAGCCGCCGAATCCCTTCCCGATTCATCGTCAACTTGGTCGCCCTAGCGGTAGGGACCACAATCCGATCTTTCGCTTCTATATCTAAAAGGGTATCGGTGGCGATCGCCTCCACCTCCGGCACAATCAGATGGGGTTTTTCCAACTCAATCAGCGATCGCAATTGGGAACTATCCAGCATATTAATGACATGGGACCGATGGGCCACCTGCATAGCCGGGGCATTGGGATAAGCATCCACCGCAATCACTTCAATCCCTAAGCGCATCGCTTCAATTGCCACCTCTCGGCCTAACTCTCCCGATCCCAATAACAGCAACCGCTTAGCCCGTGTTTGCCCAGGGGTACCCCACTTGAGCGGCACTAGGGTGCTAGGAAACCCCCATTCTTCGGACGCTGAGGCAGAAAATTGTTCAGTCATAGTTTTTAACCCAAAGTAGCGATGTTGATGGCGTGAATCGTCAAGGTGATAAGCACGGTATTGATGATATAAGCCTACCCGTGGAATTTGTGCAACCCTCTTGCCCCAGCCCCTCTCTACAAGTTGCTTGACGGGAGAAACATGGGAGCGATCGCCCCATCCCCTGCACCTAACGCCCAAATCTTCATTAATAATCTAAAAAGCTTTTCTGACAAGACTTTCAGCCGCTTACAGAGCCAATACTCACATTTTTATTTACATTTCTCAATCTTTTATGTATCGTATTAATACGAGCTAAATCGGTTCGTAAATATATTCACTCATTGCAATAGCAAGGATTCATACAAATGACTACTACTCTACAGCAGCGCGAGAGCGCTAACCTGTGGGAGCAGTTCTGCGGATGGGTCACTAGCACCGAGAATCGCCTCTATGTAGGCTGGTTCGGCGTGTTGATGATCCCCACCCTCCTAACTGCCACCATTTGCTACATCATCGCCTTCATCGCCGCTCCGGTCG
>JAYKIC010000367.1:0-9768 GCA_035284985.1 Leptolyngbyaceae cyanobacterium | reverse complement strand
GTTGCCCCACCGTCCCATATTGCATGTCTCCCGACCCCGTCGCGATGTCTTCCTCCGTCATGGTCAACATTTCATCTAAGTCGATTTTATTCTGTTCCACATCTTGGAAAAAGGCCACGAGAATCGGCACCTTAATGGTACTAGCGGCAGCGAAGCTCGTGCTGCCATTCACATCCACATAGTTGTAGGTATCTAAATCTAAGACAAAGATACTGGGGATCAAACCCTCCTGGGCCTGTCCCATTTGTTCTAACTCGCGCACCAGTTCTGTGTAGGGTTTTTGCTTGGAAATCGTATTCATGCCTGCGATCGCCAATTCAGACGCTGGCAACCCCTCTCCCATGCCACCCATACTCGCCGTCCTAGAGGTGCCGCCCTCGTTTCCGGCCTGGGGTCCAAGGGCTGCAACATCCGCCATGTTGGCCGTGGGCATCACTTGGTCTGGGTTGAAGGCTGAAATCACCGTGCCAGCAATGACCCCCACTCCAGTGCCGAGGATCAGCAACCGTAAGCCATAAACCACAGGTGATACGGGTTTGGGGGGACGACGACGCTGCTTTGGTCTTCCCAGGGCACGGGATTGGCTCGGTGCTAGCCTTTTAGCATCAGGGTGGGGGGCGATCGCTCCCCCTGCTGACCGATTGCCTGAGCGTGATCCTGACCGCGATCGGGAAACAGGTCGGGGCTGCAAGGATTGGGTCCGCACCGTCTGGCCTGACACCGTGGCGGGGCCAAATGGCCTGGGACCAAGGGGACTTAACCCGGTTTGCCTTGTTCCAGGTTGCCGCAACAGGTGGGGCGAATGCTGCCCCGGTGCAGCCAAGTCAACCGTTTTGGGATTACGGGGTTGGGCCATGGTGCTATGGCCGGAATTTACACCGGATTGCCGTCTTCTTGACTGGCCATGGCGCTGACGCTGAGGGGATTGGCCAAACGCTGGATTAGAAGAGAGTTCATGTCGTCGTCGAGGGGAGGGGCCAAAGTGAATATCTTTAGTTGCGCCTCGGCTTGTCCCATTGGGCTGTCCCCCTTGGTTAGGGTAAGACTGGGAGGAGGATTCCGGATAGGGGGGGGCGGGAGGTAAATAGTAGGCCGGAGGAGCGGCATTGGTGGATGGTGCCGGGAAAGGAGGGACGGGAGGATAGGCTGTCGTTTGCGCTGGATGGGTGATTCGACGATTTGGTTGTCCCTCCCGCCCTTGGGGTGGGGCGACTGGCCCATTGGGGTTAGGGGAGCGTTTACGGCTAGCCATTAACCGTCGCTTACGGCGGTTTTCCGCTGTGGCTGATAGAGGGGTGGATGGATGGTTAGCCGAACGCCGCCGCGATCGCCTTTCTGAAGGATTTGAACGGGTCATGTTACTTCTCTATCTCCTCAGCCGACCTTGAAATTAAACTGATGTCTAAGCACGATCCGGATTGCCACACCCATCGCAGTCAATATCTCCACACATATAACACAGGAATGTCAGTATCGTCTCCAATTGATACTGAGTTTAAGAGTTGGGGCGCTAGGGCGTTGGGCCGTTGGGGGGGGGAGTCGGTTGGGGCAGCGGCGGTGGCGATCGCGTTGCCCAGGTCATTTGCCGCAAAATGCCCCGGAGCATCGCCACCTCATTGGGGGTGAGTTGACCCTTGTTAAACAGCAACCGAAATTTTTCCATGCGGCGTTGGGCGGTGTGGGGATAAAGATAGCCAATGTCGAGGAGCACGGTTTCCAGTTGCTGATAAAACCCTTCGAGGACATCGACGGAGGCGAGGGGGGGGGGGGGTGAGGGGGGTGAGGACTCTAGGGAAGGAGGGGCGATCGCCTCCCCCTTCTCTGCTCGTTCTTCCGGTTGTCCTGCTGAAACTGAGTCCTGTTCCCCGGCTAATCGATACGCCTCATAGCAACAGATCGCCACCGCCTGGGCCAAATTGAGGGAGGCATAGGCCGGACTAGAGGGAATCATCACCAACCGCTGGGCGTGAATGAGTTCGGCATTGCTCAAGCCCCGATCCTCTGGGCCAAAGATTATCGCGGCATCAATGGCGGAGGCCGGATTGGGGGCGATCGCCCCGACCTCGCCAGATGTCCACAGGGGGGCGAGTAACCAGTGCAGTCCGGCGGCAGGGGCATCAACGGGGATGGCTAAATCTCGATTGCGGGCACTGGTGGCTACCACCCGCTGACAGCCCTGCAAGGCAGCGGGGATGGAGGGAACAATCGTGGCGGTTTCCAGCAAATCTACGGCATGGACCGCCATTTGCCGCGCTTCATCCCCCAAGACATCACAGTGGGGATTGACCACCATCAGCCGCGCCAATCCCATATTTTTCATCACACGGGCGATCGCCCCCACATTCAGTCCCCCCGCTGGTTCCACTAACACCACCCGTAAATGTTGATGGAGCAGATCAAAGGGCGATAACGGCGGTAAAGCGGGATCAACGGCAAACTCTGGCATGGTGAATCGATTAGGGTACAATCATTTCTTGGCAGTTCTTGGAATTATAAGGGGCAGGGGCAATGCAACCAAAACTCATTATCCACGGTGGTGCAGGGAGTTCCCTCAAAGGCAAGGGGGGATTGGATGCCGTGCGGCGATCGCTCCACGCCATTGTGGAACAAACCTACGCCAAGCTGCAAGCGGGTGCCGATGCCCAAGCAGCGGTCATCTTTGGTTGTCATTTGTTAGAAGACGAACCCCGATTTAACGCCGGAACCGGGTCCGTACTGCAATCCGATGGCCAAGTTCGCATGAGTGCCAGCATCATGAATGGTCCCCAACAGCGGCTCAGTGGGGTGATTAACGTGGCCCAAGTGCAACATCCCATTGACCTGGCCCAATGGTTGCAAACCTGTCCCGATCGAATTTTGTCTGATTACGGTAGCGCCCAACTGGTGCGGGAACTGCAATTGCCTATCCACAATCCCCTCACCGATCTGCGCTTGCAGGAATGGCTGGAGGAACGTAAGGGCAATTTTTCTAAGGATATGGCCGGAGTGATTGCCGAAGACACGGTTCCGAGCGAGGCCGGACGGGGCACCATCGGTGTTGTCGCCTTGGATCAACAGGGCCAAATTGTGGCCGGAACCTCCACGGGGGGCAAAGGCTTTGAGCGGGTTGGGCGCGTCAGCGATTCTGCCATGCCTGCGGGCAACTACGCCACTCGCGACGCTGGCATTAGCTGCACGGGCATCGGTGAAGATATCATCGACGAATGTTTGGCCGCTCGCATCGTGGTTCGTGTCACCGATGGGCTATCCCTGGAAGCCGCCTTCCAAAAGTCTTTTGCCGAAGCCCAAGCCCACCAGCGTGATTTTGGGGCCATCGGCATTGATAAGACTGGGGCGATCGCGTGGGGCAAAAACTGTGACATTTTGCTATCAGCCTACCATGATGGCGATCGCATTCACGACAGCCTGGAAGCCCCCCTCGGTTGTCAAGTTCAGGCCATTATTTAATGCTCCACCCCCAAAACACTCTCCATAAAAACAAGCGACAGAAGCGACAAAATTATCCAAATTGTGCTATTCTAAAAATCGCCATGTTGAACAAGGTTCTTAAATCCTTGCTCTCCAACATGGGTCACTAGCTCAATGGTAGAGTACTCGGCTTTTAACCGATTTGTTCTGGGTTCGAATCCCAGGTGACCCATTTTTTAGGGAGTGGTTGCTTGATCTAGGTATCGTGCCGTGGGTGGACTGTAGACCGATCTGTTTTCGAGAGGGAAAAATGTCGTCTTCACTATGGCCTTACCGCACTCCAGGTATTCCCGATCATTTATTTGAGCGCTTGCCCGGTATTCCCATGAGTCAACGGGAACTACGGTTGCTGTTAATTTCCCAACTGCAACTCAAGGCTGACACCGTGTTTTGGGATATTGGGGCAGGGACGGGAACGATCCCAGTAGAGGTGGGGTTGCTCTGTCCGGAGGCGAAGGTGTTTGCCATTGAACGGGACGAGGAGGTGGCAGGGCTGATTCAAAGCAATTGCGATCGCTTCAATGTGAGTAACGTTACGGTCATCCAAGGGAGTGCCCCTGATTGTTTATCCCAGTTACTCGATGCACCCAACTGCATCTGTATTGAGGGGGGCCGCAACATTAAAGCCATTTTGCAAGCCACCTGGGCACGGCTCCAGGATCGGGGCCGCATCGTCGCCACCGCCTACAACCTTGACAGTTTGTATACTATTTCCGAGCAGATGGCGGAATTGCAAGTCCGTAACATCGAAGTTGTCCAATCGGCCATCAATCGTCTAGAAACCCATGGCAATCACCAAGTTTTTGTGGCGGTTGATCCCATATTTATCCTGAGTGGTGAAAAATTTGCCTAGGAGATTAGGGCTTCCCCTCAGTTGGTAGATGAATCTACCTGTACACTTAATCAAGTAGGTTTTGGTGAACGCAACGCTTTATGTCAACTGCCCGTTTCATTAGTGCGATCGTTGCCATTTTCCTAGCCTTAGGCATGATTTTACTGGGAGGATGGTACTTTACCCTCTGTTTTGGCGTAATTGTCTATCTAGCCCAATTTGAGTATTTTCAACTGGTGCGGGCCAAAGGGTTACAACCCGCTGCCAAAACTACCATGGTAGTGAGTCAGATTTTTTTGATTATTGCCACTTTCTCCTCCTCTTTAGCGGATGTTGTATTTCCCTTAGCGGGAACGGTGATCTGTTTTTATCTCCTGTTCCAACCCAAGTTTGCCACCATTGCCGATATTGGTACCTCTCTGCTGGGCTTATTTTATGGGGGCTATTTGCCGAGTTACTGGGTCCGATTGCGGGGTTTGAGCGGGTCAGATGAAGGCCATAGTTTAATCCCAGGGGGCTATTGGCCCTCATCTTGGGCTGAATTCACCGATATTACCCAAATACCCCAAGGGTTGAGTTTGACCCTCCTAGCGTTTGGCTGTATCTGGGCGGCAGATATTGGGGCTTACATCATGGGAAAAGCCATTGGGCGCACTCGCCTGTCGGATATTAGCCCTAAGAAAACCGTTGAGGGAGCCGTGTGTGGCATTGTGGGCAGTATGATTGTGGCGGCGGTGGGAGCCTATATTTTGCAGTGGGCCTACGCGATTCCCCTGGGATTACTCCTGGGTTTGGTCATTGGTATTACCAGTCTGTTGGGGGATTTGACGGAATCGATGATGAAGCGAGATGTGGGGGTAAAAGATTCTGGCCAGTTGATTCCAGGCCATGGGGGAATTTTGGACCGCACCGATAGCTATGTCTTCACGGCTCCCCTGGTTTACTATTTTGTTACGCTGTTACAACCCACCCTAGTACCCTAGATGCTGGATTGATCCAGGGGCGATCGCCCCTAGCCTACCCATCCCTACGCATTCCCATTGCCTAGCTGCACATTCCATAATCCAGTATAAATCCCACCTTGGGCTAAGAGTTGCTCATGGGTGCCCTGCTCCACAATCTGACCGTATTCCATCACGTAAATACAGTCCGCATGACGGATGGTGGATAGACGGTGGGCGATCGCAATCGTGGTGCGATTTTGGGTAATCTGGTTGAGCGATCGCTGAATCGCCACTTCGGTCTCGTTGTCCACCGCTGAGGTCGCTTCGTCCAAAATTAAAATGGGTGGATCGCGCAGAACGGCACGGGCGATGGCCAACCGTTGCCGCTGGCCCCCCGATAATTTCTGCCCCCGCTCTCCCACAATCGTGTCGTACCCTTGGGGGAAGCGTTGAATAAAGCCATCCGCTTCGGCAATTTTAGCGGCGTGTCGAACCTCCTGCATGGTCGCCCCTGGGGAACCATAGCGAATATTGTCCGCCACTGTCCCCTCAAATAAAAAGACATCTTGACTGACTAAGCCCATGGTGCGGCGCAAATCTTGAATCTGTAAGGTTTGAATATCCAACCCATCTAGGGTAATTTGGCCCGATTGAATTTCGTACAGTCGCAGCAACAACTTGACCAAGGTACTTTTGCCCGATCCCGTGGCTCCCACAATGCCAATGGTGTGTCCGGCGGGAATATGGAGCGAGAGATGGGCGATCGCTGGATCATATCCTTCATAGGCAAAGGTGACATCCGCCAATCGCACCTCCCCTTTGACCGAAGCTGCTTGCAACGGCACATGACCGGGATGGATGGCAATGGGTGTATCTAGCACGTTCATCACCCGCGTTGTTGAGGCCATGGCTCGCTGATACTCATCCAAGGTTTCGCCCATCATGGTCAACGGCCAGAGCAATCGTTGGATGATAAAAATCAACACACTATAAGTCCCCACCTCTAAGCGTCCTTCACTCACGGCAATCCCGCCTAACAGCAAGGTTGCGGTAAAGCCCACTAAGATAATGATGCGAATCAGGGGCACAAACGCCGCACTGAGGGCGATCGCCTGACTATTACTCTGACGGTAGGCATTGCTTTCCACCGCCACCCGTTCCAATTCATAGGCTTCCGTGGTAAAACTCTTGATCGTGGTGATGCCGCTCAAATTATTCGACAATCGCCCATTCAACTGGCCCACTGTTTCCCGTACCTGGGCATAGCGGGGAGCGAGCAATCGCTGAAACGCAAAGGAACCCCAAATAATAAACGGCATCGGCAACATCGACAGCCAAGCAATCCCTGGAGCCTGAATAAAGTAATAGCCGCCAATCAGCGTCACCGTTGTGATTAACTGCAAAATTTTGTTGGCTCCCGTGTCCAAGAACCGTTCCAGTTGATTGATGTCATCGCTCAAAATCGACATCAATCCCCCCACACTGCGGGATTCAAAATAGGCTAATTCTAAATCTTGCAAATGGCTGTAAGCATCCAAGCGCAACTGGTGTTGAATCGTCTGGGCTAAATTGCGCCATAGTCGGGCATAGGCATATTCAAAAGCGGATTCCAACACCCACACCACGAAGGTGAGAATAGACAGGACCACTAACTGTTGTACTACGGTTGTCAAACCCCAACCCGCTAACCAAGATTCTTCTTGGTTAACCACAATGTCAACGGCGACCCCAATTAATAACGGGGGAGCCAAGTCAAAGATTTTGTTCAGCACTGAGCTAGTGGCCGCCAACCAGACTTGGGTGCGATATCGACGGCTATAGCGAATCAATCGGAGCAATGGGGGCTGGGAGGAAGATACGGATGAAGACACAGGAATATCCCTCAAGGGGCAGCGACAGGAACCGTTTTTATCCTAACGAAAAGCCATATGATTGCGGCAATACTTGAGGTTGAACCGCTGTTGTCGAAAAGGCGGGGCTGATGATAACAATCCAAAATCCAAAATCCAAAATCCAAAATCCAAAATCCAAAATCTGTTTAAGCGTCTTCCCCGGCATGGTAGGAACTGCGAACTAATGGTCCCGATCGCACATGGGCAAACCCCAAGTCGCGGGCGATCGCCCCCAACTGGTCAAATTCCGCCGGGGTCCAATATTTCTGGACGGGCAAATGGGCGAGGGAAGGGCGCAGGTATTGCCCTAGGGTGAGGCGATCGCACCCCACTGCCCGTAAATCTTGCATGGTCTCAATCACCTCTGCCTCCGTTTCTCCATGGCCCAACATCAGCCCAGATTTGGTGGGAATCGAGGCATCCAGGGCTTTCACGTACTGGAGAACAGAGAGGGAGCGATCGTATTGCGCCCCCCGGCGTACCGGACCTTGGAGTCGCCGCACCGTTTCCACATTATGGTTATAGCAAGCAGGTTGGGCACGAACGACTTGGGAGAGGCGATCGCGTTGGGCCTCAATCCCCCCCTTGCCGCCCCAAAAATCAGGGGTCAACACCTCAATCTCTGTACCAGGATTGTGGGCACGAATTGTTTCCATAGTTTTGACAAACCACCCTGCCCCATGATCGGGCAAATCATCCCGGGCCACGGAGGTGAGAACCACATACTTTAGCCCCATCAACTGCACAGCCTCCGCCACCTTATTGGGTTCTTCTGGGTCAAGGGGCATGGGTGCCATCTTTTTATCGACCTGGCAAAAGGCACAGGCACGGGTGCAAATCGCCCCCATTAATAAGAAGGTAGCGGTGCGATTGGTGTAGCATTCGCCACGATTTGGACACCGTCCCTCTTCACAAATAGTATGGATACCCCGCCGCTTCACAATTTGTTGCACAGTGGATACATCGCTGGCCTTACCGAGTGGACGACGCAACCAATCCGGCAAAGAGTGGGTCGGGCGTTGGCCAGAATACTGGCTCCGGTTAGAACTAGAACTGGAGATGGCGGTGGCGGTGCGATTATCACTACCACGCTTTAAGGGGCGATCCTCGCCTTGAGGAGATTCTGGAGAGAAATCAGAATTGGCGATCAACTTTTCCATCTCAGTGGGTATCTTAGCTAAGGGACAGGCTTTAGGTACTATCATGATATGCTAACCCAACCCTCGCAACAGTACTACTAGGGTGCCGATATTTTATGCTCTCCCGTTGTGAGCGGCCTTGGTCCTTGCCACCAGCGCAAACAAGTCAAGAATTCTAAACCCTCACCCAACTTTTGATGTGTTTTATCGTCAGATCGACTACCTTGGATTCGGAAGATACGATAATGAACGGTTGATTTGCTAATTATCAGGGGTATCATAAAGGTAAAGATTGGTATCGTTAAGGTTGACAAGCCCGTGGCTAATTTCAGAGATGTAACGGTCCTAAGCCATAGGGCGTTGTAAACAATCTTTTTATATCGATGTCCTATTGATATGGATTGGTTTAGGTTCCTTAGCAAGAAGGAGGTTTAGAGAAGGAGGAAACGTTGGTTTCATGGCATCTTGCTTAAGCTATGCTGTTGCTAACATTACTGTGAACGCTTCCCCTAATTCCTGAAGCAAATAGTTGGCAGAAATATTAGTTCTTACCTAAAAACTAAGTGTTAATTGCTATAGCTCATTTTTTACGGTTTCTAGTTTGATAGATGAGGAGTTAATTGTGGTCGGTCATAAAATTTTAGTGATTGATGATAGCCGAGTCATTCGCAACATGGTACGCGATATGTTGCCCCAGGGAAACTTTGAAGTCCTTGAGGCCAAAGATGGTATTGAGGGCATGGCTTCAATTGAGAAAGAACATCCTAATCTCATCATGCTAGATTTTTTGCTGCCTAAAATGAGTGGATGGGAAGTTTTCCAGAGAATTCAGGAACATGCTGATTACCAGAAAATTCCCCTTGTGTTGATGTCGGGTCGCAAGGAGGAAGTGACGGAGAAAATTCAAGAGCCATTTGAGTTTTTTGAGTTTGTTGAAAAGCCCTTTGAGCGCAAGGAATTAATTTCTGCTATCAAAGAGGCCATGGCAAAGTCTAAGCGGCGACCTGCTCAGGTGGTCTCTGCACCTGCCAGTGCGGCGGTAGGTGGGGCGGCGAGTGCGGGTAACGCTGAAGAACTAGAAGCCATGAAAGCACAGATGGCTAAGATGCAAACGGAAATTGATACGCTGAAGAAGCAAATGACTCAAATTCTTACGTTTATCAAACAGAGGCTGAAGTAAGGTAACAATTCCCTAAAAATACTTCTAGGAAAAAGGTTGGGTGGGCGATCGCGTCGCTCCATTCGATGGGGAAGTATCTGATGCAAAAGGAATAGATAGCAAACTGCTCCATCATTTGATTGATAGGGCAGTTTTTTAATGGTAATCAATGTATCTATAGAAAGAAAAAAAGCACCTCCTTATGGAGGTGCTTTCACAATTCAGGACAAACTATTCAAATGTCATGCAAATGATATAGTCTGCGTAATCAATCCAAGGCTGATATTAACCGTTGATGGCAGGTGCTTCTACAGCCGCCAAATCCAAGGGGAAG
>JAYKIC010000366.1:0-4136 GCA_035284985.1 Leptolyngbyaceae cyanobacterium | reverse complement strand
GGCCCCTCTCCCAGAACGGGAGAGGGGAGCATGACCCTCACCCCTGGCCCCTCTCCCAGAACGGGAGAGGGGAGAATGGAGGGTGCCTTGGATGGCGAGGTTGATGCTTTCGGTGGCTCCGGAGGTCCAGATGATGGTGCGGGGGTCGGTGTTGATCAGGGTGGCGAGGTGGTGGGTGGCTTGTTTGACTAAGGCTTCGGCGCGATCGCCCCATTCATGGTCGATGCTGCTGGCGTTGCCGAAGTCGGTGGTGAGGGTGTGGAGGACGCGATCGCCCACGCGGGAATCAACGGGGGTGGTGGCGTGATAGTCGAGATAAATCACGATCAAGAGTGTGAATGTCTAAATTTAGTTCAATTGTTTCATGATACAAACTTATGGTACAAAATGATGGAGTGATTGTTAAATTTATTTGGGAGCTTTAAGTTGGCAACAGCGGGAGAGTATGAAACGATGATTCAAGCACTGCAATGGCCCCAGTTGCAATCGCTCTGGGACGATATTAATTCACGTTCCACGCTTGGATGGGAAGCGGGAAAAGCCTTTGAATATCTGGTTGTGAGGGCATTTGAGTTAGATGGTGCTGATGTCAAATGGCCCTATCGGGTCAGGCTGTTTGGGGAAGATGTTGAACAAATTGATGGGGTTGTCTACGTTGGCGCACTTGCTTGCTTAGTGGAAAGCAAAGATTTTTCAGACGGTGTGAATGTTGATGTTGCCGCGATCGCCAAGCTTCGCAATCAGTTGTTACGTCGTCCTGCTAATACAATAGGGTTAGTATTTAGCCGTACCGGATTTACAATTCCGGCCCGTCATCTTTCCTATTTTTCCTTACCACAAACGATTCTGCTGTGGAATGGGGAGGAAGTAAAATATGCACTAGAGCAAGAATCTATTTGTGAATTATTGATGCTCAAATATAGAGCTTGTGTTGAAAATGGCCTGTCTGACTACGATATAAGGGAGCGCGATATTCCATGAATGCCTATATTGTTTGCGAAAGTGAATCGGATGCTAAATTGTTACAACGGATTCTCCCCCAAGACTTGCTGCATGAAGTGGAAATAGTGGCGGCGGGTGGGGTATCAGCAGTCATCTCCCTTTCTCGTTCTCTTTTAATCCGCAGACAGCGACCTTTGGCAATTGTTATAGATGCAGATTTAGGCACTGCTGATTCTGTTCAAGATCGTCAGCGTAGCATTGAGGGGTTGCTTAACAGTGTGGCGATCGCCACTCCTGTTAAGGTAATTTTAGCTATACCCTCAATAGAAATGCTCTTTTTTTATGATACTGGTATACTGACTCGGTTGTTGGGGCATGAGCCTTCCCCTGAGTTGCTAGAGATGGCCAAAACAAAGCCCAAAAAGGTACTCCAAGAAGCATTGGAGAATTCGCCAATTGTGAGTCTTCCTTTCAGGATAGATCAGTGTCTCACTGACCATGATATTCAGACTCTACAAAACGCACCACTGATAACGGAAATTATTGATTTTCTAGAGTCTGTTCAGGAAAAGGCGATCGCGCTCTAATATCGCTCTGATATCCTGGTCATGCCCCATGCTCTACACCTAGTTTTCTCCTCTCAAGGCTCACCCTCATCTGCCCACGCGGGCATCAACGGGGGTGGTGGCGTGATAGTCGAGATAAATCACTTGGCGGATGGACTGGGTGAAGGGTTGGCAGACCGGAGTGGGTAAATTCTTCGGTTTGGGAAGGAGTGTTGATCCTGGTGGGAACGGGCTAGCCATACTTCCTTAGACTGTATCATTGGGGCATTGATGATGGAACAATCGGAGCGGGAAAGTGCCATGATAGCCGTAAAGCAGCCCAATTATCTTTCGCCAGAAGACTATCTTGAAGCTGAAAAATTAAGCTTGGTGAAACATGAATATCACGATGGTGACGTTTATGCAATGGCAGGTGCTAGCGATGAGCATGTCACGATTGGGGTCAATATTACGTCATTATTGCGAAGTCATTTGCGGGGAAGTGGTTGTCGGGTTTATGGTTCTGATATGAAGGTTCAAATCGATGCGGTCAATCATTATTATTATCCGGATGTGATGGTGAGTTGTGATCAGCGCGATCGCGAGTTTCGCTATTTCAAAAAGTATCCGGTGTTAATTATGGAAGTACTGTCGGAGGGGACGGAAGCGAAGGATCGGGGTAGGAAATTTGAGCATTATCGTTATTTGGAGACGTTGCAAGAGTATGTTCTGGTGAGTCAGGATCGGCAGTGGGTTGAGGTATTTCGGAAAAATGAGGCGGGATTATGGGTGTTGTATCCGTTTGGTGAGGGGGATGCGGTGGAACTGGTGGGTGTGAGTATGAGAGTGGAACTGGCATCTTTGTATGAGGATGTGGATTTTCCAATTAATATGGAGGACAACAATGACTCGTCAACCATTACTTGAGCCTAATCGTTCAATACATTCAACCATTATTTTGATTTGGGATTTACGGTGGATAGGTTAGGGGCTGAGTTTGGATATTGAGTTGAAGGAAAATTCCTTTAGATGTCGCAATATTTTGACCCGTTAGACTGCATGAATGATTGATTTAACCGAACCTTTACAGGTGTCCCAGGTTCGGTTCAGCAAAGGGCGATCGCGCTCTAATATCTTGATCCACTCCTTATTCTCTGCACCCGTCTTTCTACTCTCGATAGGTTTTTGCATGGGGAGCGATCGCCCCATTCATGGTCGATGCTGCTGGCGTTGCCGAAGTCGGTGGTGAGGGTGTGGAGGATGCGATCGCCCACACGGGAATCGACGGGGGTGGTGGCGTGATAGTCGAGGTAAATCACGATAACGGAATCGGGGCGAAGACTACAATAGGGATGGTGACACTATACCCTGAAGCATAGTATTCATCATTATTTATTTCTGTTTGGTGATTATGAATCAATTTACTGAGCATCGTCAGCAGATTCATCAATTGGTCGATCGGCTGCCAACGGAGACTTTGGCGGAGGCATTAACTCTATTGGAAGGGTTGTCCCGTCGTGCTGAACAAATGGGGCAGGAGATGGAATTATTGGGCATTATCCACCGTTGTCTACCGCTGTCGCAACAGCAGCGATGGCAGGAGTTACGGCAAAAGTTGGAGGCGGAAACGTTGACGGAACGGGAGCATCAGGAATTTTTGACCTACAGCGATTTACTGGAGTCTTGGAATGCTGAACGGGTAGGGGCGATCGCCCAGCTAGCCATGTTGCGTCAGGTGGAGTTTGATGCACTTTACCAGGAACTAACGTCTCAAGGTCTAGGTGTGTAATGGCTCCGGGACGTTTCTCAGATGCAATTCGGCAAACCCTGTCTCAACGGGCCAATGGACAATGCGAATATTGTCGATGCCCTGAAGGGTATTGTCCTGATAGTTTCACCGTGGATCATATTTTACCCCGTTGTCAGGGCGGTACGGATGAGTTAGGCAACTTAGCCTGGACCTGTTTTGGGTGCAATGGTCGTAAACATACGAAAACAGACGGCATTGATCCACAAACGCAGCGATCGGTACTGTTGTTCAATCCTCGGCAGCAAGTCTGGTCTGATCATTTTTGCTGGAGTGAGGATTTACAGCAGGTGTCTGGAAAAACGATCTGTGGTCGGGCTACGGTTGAGGTACTGAGTTTGAATCGTCCTAGTGTAGTTAATTTGAGGCGTGTGTTGGTGATGGTTGGCGAACATCCAGCCCAAGCCTGAACTTTCCTGTGAAGAAAAGCATTGACTTACCTGTGCAGCACACATATCGCCCACACGGGAATCGACGGGGGTGGTGGCGTGATAGTCGAGGTAAATCACAGATACTTCACAGATACTTAGAAATCAGTGTTTATCAATATTCGGATGGAAACATAATGGTTGTGTAAGTCTCCGAACCGTTTACATCTTCAGTTCTAACCCAAATTGTCTGCCCATCTACATCATATTCGCTCATCACAGTGGGATACTGCCCAAGTATCGCCAACTTGTTGAGTTTCCCTGAATCATCAGTTGCTAGAACACCTGGGTCTCCTGGGTTTGTGATTATAAGTCTGACTTATCATAACTGTAACCCTTTATTCAAGGGGATTTCTGAGATACGGTTCATAGAATTTTGTATCTCCATGAACTTTTTCCACCAGAAAGTCAGGA
>JAYKIC010000365.1:0-20875 GCA_035284985.1 Leptolyngbyaceae cyanobacterium | reverse complement strand
AAGTGAAACCTCTGCTTTGCAGAAACATTTGTTCCACAAAAATAATGAGAGCCTTGGTGTTCTACTCCTTTCTACTATCTCGGAAATTACTTAAGAATTACTGACTTTGTTTATGTTTCTTAAGCAAAGCTTTGCGAATTTCTGTTTAGCATAACGAATGTAGCGTTATTTTACGGAGATTTGACTGGGCTGATTGTACTCTAATCCTCTTAAAATCGTCATTGGGTGGTATTGGAGGTTGTTGACGGATTCATGAGGTCTGGGGAATGGAATTGGGCCGGAGGGCGTAGAGGTTGGCGATCGCCACCAATCGTATTGTTGTTGTTTCCGGTATTTCTACGGGCATTATTTCTGGCGGGTTTTCAGATCTCGTCCCGTCCATCGTTTCTGGTGCTTCTATCGGTACTAAGATCCGCACATAACCATCGCCTTCAAATTCATCTAACCTGGGCCAATGTTGGGGCAAATCGGTAGACTGAAAAAGCTGGACTGGATGGGGGGATGCTGCCATATCCCAAACCATGCCGGGATAGCCGATGGCCGCTCCAGCGCTATTTTCATAACGGTGGCCCCGTACCCGTCCGGTGCGCCATTGACCGGGGATGGTCGCCATCATGGCCGCATTGCTCGCCCCCGGAGCCAAGGTTCCATAGACCGCTAGGGCGAGTGATGGTTGAAATAAGGTTTCGATCAGGTGTTCTGCTTCAGAGCGGTTTACACCGGGTGATAGGTTTTGGTGGGCTAGGGCTAATCGATTGGCGTTAACGGTCTGTAAAACATGGACAAGACCAGGGATATGGAGTAAGTGATTCATGGTGAGCAAATCCGCTTAAGCTAATATAAAGACTGACAGTGGTGATGAATACGGTGGTTATCAATAACGGTGATTCACTATGGCCAAAACCTCAATGCGGCATCGATTGCGAACCTCATTTTTTACCCGCCGTGCCCCCAAACAGAAAGTACGGGAGTTAATCCGGGGTTTGCATGAGGAGGCCCAGGTTGATCTGACCTACATTATTCTGATTCTCGGATCGTGCGCGATCGCCACCTGTGGATTACTGGCCAACAGCGTTGCTGTGATTATTGGGGCCATGATTATGGCCCCGCTGATGTTGCCGATTCGGAGTACGGCTTTTGGGGTGTTGGAAGGGGATCTACCCTTGGTGAAGGATGGCCTAATTGCTTTGGGCCTGGGGATGGCGATCGCCATCTGGCTCTCCTGTGGGCTAGGGATTATATCCGGTATCCCTGACTATGGCAGCGAAGTGTGGGCACGGTCACAACCTAATTTACTGGATTTGGGCGTAGCAATTGTGGCCGGGGGAATTAGCGGTTTGGCCAAAGTCCAGCCTAAATTGTCAGGAGCCTTGGTGGGAACGGCGATCGCCGTTGCCCTGATGCCGCCCTTATGTGTGGTCGGATTAGGGTTGGCGCTGGCCCAAGATGTACCTGCCAGTGGGTTTGCTTTGAGTCAAGGGGCGGGGTTGCTATTTCTGACGAACCTCTTGGGGATTACCCTCTCCTGTATGCTGGCCTTTCTGATGGCTGGGTATACGCCCTTAGCTCAGGCCCAACGAGGGTTGGTGCTGACGGCTTTGTTTACGGCGTTATTGATCGCACCCTTGAGTGTGAGCTTTTACGATTTGGTCCGTCAGACTCAATTAGAGTCGATCATTCGGCGGGAGTTGGAGGAAAATACCGCCACGTTCCAAGAGGCGGAACTGGAGGCGATCGCCACCAACTGGATCAAAACCCCGCCAGAGATTCGCCTAGACGTGAGCACAGCCCAAGGATTAACCCCGAATCAGGTGCGCCTGCTGGAGGAATTTATTACTTACCGTATGGACCAGCCCTTTACCGTCGTGGTGGAAATGACCCAGTTAGAGGAAGTGCGGCGGCAGGAACGCTTGGCAGGAGGGGGACGCTAATCATCGCCGATAATCCAGGCCATTACTATTCCCAGAAATCCCAAGCCTAGCCATTGAGGAATATGTAGCCATCCCAGCACCCCTAAGGGGGCATAGGCCAGGATATCAGTTAACCCAACCCCAATCATCAACAAAATAACCAGCAGAACAAGAGGCATAAATCTTGGCAAAAATAGGTAGGAATGGTTGTCAGTGGTGCGTGGTGCGATCGCTTCACGTCCCCTACTATTGGCAATCACCCGGCATCCCATTAGGTGGAAGGGCCTTAGTCGTCATCGCCTTCTAGGTAAAGTTTATAGCCCATGAACCCAATCCCGCCCACAATGATGGCGGCAAATAAGATGCGACCTAGCTGAAAGGCAATTGATGCGGCTGTCCAGACCAAGACCAGGGTAACGAAGATCATGAGGCCAAATTTAAGCATTTTGGGCAGTTTCCTCAGCCAGCTTTTCTTGGGTTTTGGCCCTTCGTGTTTGACCGTTTCGTAAAGGGGTGGCTCAGGCTGGATGGATTGTTGCCGTTGTTCAACTTTGTTGAGTTCCATCTCTAGCTCTCTAAGCCGGATTTCCTGCTCTTTCACTCGTAGTTCTTCTTCCCGTTGTCGGAGATTTTCCTCGCTCATGTTTTCAGGGTTCATGATGTTAAGGCTGGAGATAGCGATTAAAGTTAGGTGATGATGGATTGGTGGATACTCCTGCTGGAGTGGCTTTGCGCCATTGCTCGGTCATCAGAGCAGACGTAAATTACATCCAAAATAACCTTTCCCAGGGACAGTTGCCTACACGACTTGACAAAGTTTACGAGATTACAGGGGGTTTGGGCGCGCACCACACGCCCAACCCCCCCATTTTTTCGTTGTCAAGCTGAGAAGTTTGCCAAGCCGTGTTGCCTAGTCTGTTCCTGGGAAAGATGGTGGTGGGTGTCCCCGTAAGTCGAGTCCTTTAAGACAGAGTCTTTTAGTCGTTGGGTGTCAGGTTGGCTATGATGTGGCGAGCATAATCCAGCGCTTGGTCGTGGGTGGCGATCGCCCCTTCCGCATGGGCAATAGCTAGCTGTTCCAACAATCGACCAATGATCGGTCCCGGCTTAAGCTGGAGCGCCTGTGTCAGGGCATGGCCTGTGATGATGGGATTGGGGTGGGCGATCGGGTTTTCCGGGTCCAGAAAACGTTGGATGAGGGATAGGATGACATCGGTGGAATGGTCCAATGCCAAGGCCATTAACGCTACGGCTGGAAATGCTGCACCAATGTCGCGGAAAAAGAAAAATTGTGCCCGATGGTCTGAGGTCAGGGAATGATGGCGCAACGCCTTGCCGATCGGGGTATTGCCCTCCAAGGTTGGTAGCCAACGCAACACGGTTAACACAGCTTGCACTTCAGAACGACTACATTTCAGTCCCCATAGTTGGCTTTCGGCCTCTTTGGCCTTGAGGGAAACTAGACAGGCGAGTTTTGCCGATTTAATCCAACTTCGCCCTGCTCCGGCTGCCCGGTGTTGGTCCGTAACCCAACTAGAGGCCACCGCCGCAAACTCTGGACAGTTAGGACAAATAGTGGCGAGGCCGTGGTCAATCTGGCGGACTCGTTCCAAACCCAGGGTATTGGCATGGGGCAACCAGGGCAGGAGTAACCCGTCAACCCAGGCTTGGGTAAGCATGGTGCTGCCTGTGGCACTGGTGAGGAGATAGCTGAGTTCGGCGTGAACCCGTTCTGGGGCAATCTGGTGTAATAGGGGGGCAAACTGACGGATGTAGGCGTGGGTTTCCCCGTCAACGGTGAATCCTAGCTGGGCCGATTGGCGATAGGCTCGCAGTAATCGGAGGGGATCATCTTGTAGATTGGTGGCGGAGACCATCCGCAGAATGCCTTGTTTGAGATCTAGATAACCGTTCAGGGGATCGATCAACTGGCGGGTGTGGGGATGGTAGGCGATCGCATTCACCCGAAAATCCCGTCGCTGTAAATCTTCCTCCAGACTATCTCCCACTTGTTGGGCAAAATCGGCGGTGGCTCCGTCAAAGACAACCCTGGCGATGTGGCGTTCTGCATCCAGCACGACGAATCCGGTGCGATAATGTTTGGCGATCGCCCGTGCCGTTTCCACCGCTTTCTCTGCTAGCACGAAATCCAGATCGATGTGATCGGTTGCTCGTCCTAACAAGGCATCTCGAACACTGCCCCCTACTAAATAGGCAGAATCCGGGAGCCACTGAAGGGCAAAGGGCCACTGTTGTGGATCAAAAATAGGCCCAGCCAGAGGCAAGGATGCCTGGAGGGGATGGGATGGGGTCAACGTCTCCAAATGCAAGGTGGGTTTATCTCAATACGAATACAGAATGAACACAGGATTAGGATGCACAAAAAGAGCGTACAAAAAAGCCATATTCCAGCCTATCGCATTGCGTCGGTTTCAGTCGGTTAATTTCTGCCCAGATGTGGCAAGGGTGGGCGATCGCCCCAACCCCCCCGTCATAACCCATAGGGCCGCTGTTTTCAGCCAGCGTTGCCGCCGCATCAGGCGTAGCAGTAGCCGCCGCGTCACCTGTAGCGGCCACCAAGCGCAGGAAAAGGCCCGGTCTAGGGTATCGGTAAACCCTAAAATGGCCAGATTCTCCCACCATCGCCAATGTTCATAGCGATTGAGGACCGTCAGGCTGCCCAGATCCTGGCCCTGTTGGCCAGCGATGGTTAACACTTGAGCTAGGGCGGCGGCATCCCGAATGCCTAAATTCATCCCCTGACCGCCAACGGGATGGCAACAGTGGGCCGCATCCCCCACCAAGGCCAAACGGGGTTGGACGTAATGGCGACTATTCATCAATTGCACTGGAAATAGCATTCGGGGTGTGACCAACTCTAGCCGCCCCAATTGGTGACTATAGCGCTGATCCAGCACCGCTAAAAATTCAGCATCGCTCATATCCATATACGCTTGGGCTTCGGCATGGGGAGCGGTCAGCACAATTTGGCAGCGGTTGCCCGGTAGGGGCAAGGTGGCAAAGGGACCACTGGGCCAAAAGTGTTCACGGGCAATATCTTCATGGGAATGCTCTGGTTTGATCACGGCCGTGACGCAGGACTGCCAGTATTTCCAGCCATCGGTTTTAATTTTGGCCTGTTGGCGTAGGGGCGATCGCGCTCCGTCTGCCGCTACCACTAATTGGGCTTGGACGAGATATGCTGTGTTGTCTCGCTGCACCTGTAATGTTGCCACCTTGGCTTGTGTGACCATGGTGGTGACGGTGGTGCGGTCCCACCAGTGCAGCCCTTTCATCTCTGCTATGGCCTGTTGCAGCGCCTCACCCAAAACATGATGTTCGACTACATAACCCAGTTGGGAGGTGCCCAAATCCTCTGGTTGTAAATCCACCACCGCTGGACAGGTGGCATCCGCCAGCCGGATCGTGCTAAAGGTGGTCAGTTGTGGCAGAATGCCGGACCAAATCCCCAGACCGTCAAAAATGCGCCCGGATAATAGGGTGATGGCGTAAGCCCGTCGCCGTTTTAAGGTCGCGTCCCGTGACTGACTGTCCAGGAGCATGACCCTCAGTCCCGATGGCTTAAGGGCTGCTGCCAGGGTCAGCCCCACCAGTCCCCCGCCGACAATGGCGACATCGCAGGTGATCGGTTCAGCCTGGGCCGGAGAGGGGGCCGATGTGGTAGATGATTCGGGAGGGGACTGGGGAGTCGAGGATAGTGGAGTAGAGGACAGAGGGGTAGAGGACTGTGGGGTAGAGGACAGTGGGGTAGAGGACAGTGGCGATCGCAGCAAAACCATATCGAGCAACTAAGTACTTATACTTTATATATTGTGACGTAATTTGAGGGTAGTGGCTAATGTTGAGGGCGATCGCAAATGTTGACGGCGATCGCACCTCGGTGGGTTGCTGTCGCCGTTTCAGTTTGGGCCTAAATTCGGCGTTACCATAATTTAGGGTGCAAATTGAATGGACGCACGCCACAAATTGTTATTTAGTTGTCATTTTGTCATTGTGATGTGATAGGGGAGTATGACTGTGAATTTGTTTGTCTTAATCGGGGTGATGGGTATAGGCGTGGCGATCGCCCTCAGCCTATACCTCATCTCAGCCCGTCGGTATCAATCCTCTGATTCCGTGGCCAACGCCTACGACCAGTGGACTGACGATGGCATTTTGGAGTACTACTGGGGCGAACATATTCACCTCGGTCACTATGGCAATCCGCCCCGGTCCAAAAACTTTCTCCAAGCCAAGGCCGACTTTGTCCATGAAATGGTGCGCTGGGGGGGGCTAGCCCAACTGCCCAAGGGCACCACTGTCTTAGATGTGGGGTGTGGTATCGGTGGCAGCAGCCGTATTCTGGCCCAAGAATATGGTTTTACCGTAACGGGGATCACGATTAGCCCTCAGCAGGTCCGGCGGGCCATCGAACTCACCCCGGACACGGTATCTGCAAAATTTCAGGTAGATGATGCTATGGCTCTCTCATTTGCGGATGCCAGCTTTGACGTGGTGTGGTCGATTGAAGCGGGGCCACATATGCCTGATAAAAATATTTTTGCCCGTGAACTATTGCGGGTGCTGAAGCCAGACGGAATTCTCGTGGTGGCTGACTGGAACCAGCGGGACGATCGCACAATTCCCCTAAATGGATGGGAACGACCCGTTATGCAACAATTGCTGGATCAATGGTCCCATCCAGCCTTTGCCAGCATTGAAGGCTTTGCAGAATGTTTGGTGGCCACTGGGTGGGTCCAAGGAACGGTGCAAACAGATGATTGGACTAGCCCCACATTGCCCTCTTGGCTTGATACTATTTGGCAAGGGATTATTCGCCCCCAAGGGTGGATGCGCTTTGGTCTAGCTGGCTTTATCAAATCAGTGCGAGAGGTGCCAACTATCCTATTGATGCGTCTGGCATTTGGTACAGGGCTATGTCGATTTGGGATGTTTAAGGCGGTTCGTCAAGTGGATTAGATCAACCAGGGAAGGAAGGAAGTGTGAGAGCGATCGCCACTGGTTGCTGCCTAGGAGGTTAGTCTAGGAAATGAGCCTAGGATTTGGAGGAAGATGGTTCTAGGCTATCTTGTTCGGCCTCAGCATCGGCACTACTGGGCAATTCTAAGCAATATCCAGCACCATACACGGTTTTTATATAGCGGGGATGGCGGGGTTCTGGCTCCAATTTAGTCCGCAGGTGGCGGACATGCACACGGATGGTTTCAATATCATCGTTGGGATCATATCCCCAAACTTCTTTGAGGATTTCCCCTGGTGATACGGTTTGACCATGGCGCTGGAGCAAACAGTGGATTAGCTCGAACTCCAAGTGGGTCAGTTTGACCGTCTTGTCGAACCAGATGGCCTCTAGGCGTTCTGGAATTAGGGTCAGTGGGCCATAGTTCAAGATTTCTGAGCTTTTGGCGGCTTGGGGGATGCGATCCGTGCGTCGCAGCAGAGCACGAACCCGCGCCAACATCTCTTCCACCTCAAAGGGCTTGGTGAGATAGTCATCTGCGCCAGCATTGAAGCCATCTACTTTATCTTGGGTTTGCCCCAATGCCGTTAGCATCAGGACTGGAATATCCGCAGTGCGACTATCACGCCGTAGGCGTTGGCACACCGTAAAGCCGTCAACTTTAGGCAACATCAAATCCAACATAATTAGATCAGGCACTAACTGGAGTGCCAGTGCTTGCCCTTTAATGCCGTCAATTGCCTGACTGACATCGTAGCCAGCCATTTCCAAATTGACTGCCACTAGTTCCGAAATCGACGGATCATCGTCTATTACAAGTATTCGGGGCATTGCTAAATCTGGGTTTGACTAAAAAGCAGGTTTACAAAAATGGAATGAATGTAAAGGAATAAAAAGATTCCTAAGAAGATTATAAGCATTAATGCCTAAAACCTTAGTAGTCTGTGTATCTCTTTAAAGACCGTTTTATGTCTTCACCGATTATTCTAGACCATATTCAATAGGAGTCTAATGCTTCTGTGGCGCTATTGTTATGATTTATGTGAATTTTGTTGGGGATCACAATAAATACACTAGGATATGCTGGAATTCGTATCTTAAAGGATGAAGTCTTGTAATGTTTTGATTCTACAAAGCTAAAGACTCTATAAAAACTGATCTGCTGCCAGGTTATTCTCTGCAAACTTAAAGCTTGGTGAAAATTTCGCAAGATGGCCCGGTTAGCCAGTAAGGTGGGGGCCTACGAGGGGTTATTAATATCATTTTGTATTGAGTGGGTTGCTGAGTTGGCTATGGCTTACGTTTCTGTGCGCGGGGTTCAACATTATGTCGAGTGGGTGAGCGATCGCTCATCGGAGGATTGCCTTTCGGCGACTGATGCGCCAGTTGCCTCTGCTGATCTCAGGCAGCCCAACCCTGATAAGCCCGTGATGGTTTTTATACATGGTTGGGGTGGTTCCTGTCGCTATTGGCGGCATACCGCCCAGCAGATGGCCGATCGGTATGATTGTTTGTTGTATGACTTGAGGGGATTTGGGCGATCGCGTCTTCCCCGTCCCATTCCGCCTGCGGTAGAAGCCTTAGGCTATGCCCTAGAAGGGTACGCCGATGATTTAGACGAACTATTGACGATCCTGGGTATTGAGACCGTGTCCCTCAATGCCCATTCTGCCGGAGCCTCCATCGCCGCTTTTTTTCTGAACCAATACCCCCAGCGGACCCAGCAAGCAATTCTCACCTGTCACGGTATTTTTGATTACAATGCCCTGACGTTCAAGTTGTTTCACTTTGTGGGCCAATATGTGGTCGCCTTTCGACCAGCCTGGTTTGCCCGGATTCCGTTGGCGGATCGAATGTTTGTGGCCCGTTTTTTACATCGCCCCATTCCTCCCCAGGATCGGCAAGAATTTTTAGAGGACTTCCTGATGGCGGATTATGAAGCCGCCTTGGGGACGCTATACACGTCCGTGAGCAAATGGGCGGCAGAAGTCATGCCAGAGGCATATCGCAGCCTAACGGTGCCCACATTATTGCTGTCGGGGGAGTACGATCAGATTATTCCCGTGCGCTTAGGGGTAAAAGCTGCGGTGTTAAGTGAGCAGGTTCAACATGTGGTCCTGCCCAACACCGGACATTTTCCCATGCTGGAGGATAATCATACCTATCAGGCTACGATCAACCACTTTTTGCAAGAGACTCCCCTATCTGCGGTAAGTTGAGTCCCCTGCGGTAAGGGAATGATTTGTTTCTTGGGACGCTACTTGGATGTCCCGATGGGTTGATCCCCAAAGGTCTGAGCAATTGAGTAATCAAGGTCAGGTTATGCAAACGGCGAATTCTCTGCTGAACTTGCCCAATTCCATTACCCTATCGCGGTTGTTGGGAATTCCGGTTATTTTGTATTGGCTCCATGATCCGTCGATGGTTCATCGTTGGTGGAGCCTTGGCGTTTTTATTTTAGTGGCGGCAACGGATTGGTTGGATGGTTATCTTGCCCGTCGGTTGCACCAGGTGACGGAAATTGGCAAATTTTTAGACCCGTTGGTCGATAAACTCTTAGTGCTGATTGTGCTGTTGGCGCTGATTGAGATGGGATCAGTGCCTGGGTGGGGAGTGGGGTTAATCCTAGCACGGGAGTTGGCGATCGCGGGCTGGCGGGTTAACCAACCCACCGTATCCGGGGCCAATCTGTGGGGCAAACTGAAAACCGTGAGTCAAATTGTGGCGATCGCCCTCCTCATTGCTCCCCTGCCCCCGATGGGCCAAACCCTTGCTATCGCTACGTTTTGGTTGGCTGTGGGCCTGACGATTATCTCTGGATTGATCTATGTGGGAGGCGATCGCGCCGCCGCCGCCGACCCCGGTATTCCATCCATATCGCCCAAGGATGAATGACCAGTGCGAATAAATCGTGACCAGAGGATTTCCTGATATCAGGGGTAAACCGGAGTAGAGTCGATTAACTCGCAGTTAAGCCGTTGGCTTAAAGACCCAATCCCAGCCATTAGGTCAAGCCTAAATTTTAAATCTAATTTTAAACCTGTACATTCTAGACTGGTCAACCACGGTAACGGTGAATCGGAAGTTACTCTAACGTTCCCCCATCATTGCCAAGCTTGAGGCTCTAGGATTACGCTCCTGGCTATGGGGTAGCACTGCCAATGACCTGAGGGCAACCTGGGCTTGCCCTCAGGTCATTGGTAGCCTGGAGTTCCCTTGCCAACCGATGGCTCAAACTGCCGACGTTAGTTATTTTGTCTACCATTCACTATCTCTGAGCGACCCTTGAAGAATCGTCACTGGCTAGAACTTACGGAATATGCGTCCTTTGCAGGTGTAGCGGCAGGGGCAGTGTGTTCAGTCCTGTTGGAAAAAGCACTTTTGCTTTCCACCCCCCTTTCTGTTGCCCTGCTCGTTGGTTTTGCGAACCGTCGTCGGGTAGAACAGCTACAGGAGTTGCAGACGGAAGCTTCCGTTGCAGATCTGAAGCAAAAATTATCTACGCAAATCAAAACCTTGGATCAGCACATCAAAACATTGCCCACCCCGGAAATGGTGGGTGATGTGCGAAATTCAATGTTGCGGCATAGCCGGGACGAGTTGAAACAACTCACGGCGAAAATCGATACGATTAACGACACGATTGATCAATATGCCACCCTGCTGAACGATCAAAATTTTGGAGGGGTAAGGGAGGAGGTCCAGCAGCTTCAAGGATTTTACCGGGAAATGTATGGTTCGTTCAAGCGGATGCAACAAAACCTGGATCGGGTCAGTGCTGAGAACAAGAGCCAAGAGGTTGCAGCCCAAATGGTTCAATTACGGGCTGAGGCCGAGCGATTGCAAACGGGGTTACAGACCCTAACGGATCAGACCCAGCCGACGTTGTCTTATTTGCAGGAACAGGTTAATCATCTTAATCGCCAGAATACGACCCTGGTGCAGCAGGTCGATGCAAATTCCCTCAAGCGAGAGTTGGATATGTTGATGGATGTGGTTGCCGATCTTGCGCCTAAACGAGATTTGAATACGTTGATGGCGGATGTGCGGGCGCTGCAAGAAAACCAGGAAAACCAGGGTCAGTCGGAGGAGTCACTCCGTAAACAGTTACAAACGGTGATGCAACGCTTACAAGCGGTCCCGGATGTTCCCCAATTCCGTGCCCAAATTGAGGAAACGTTGTCGTGGCAGTTGCGGGATATTAATCAGCAGTTACGGACTCTTCAAAATACCAAGCATTTCCACTCTAAAGTTAAGGAGGTATTAACCGGGGAACTGGATACCATCAATCGGCAATTGGCTGCCCGATCGGAGCGGCCTTTGTATAAATTGATCTTTGATGTTAACTCGAAGGGTTTAAGTGGAAGGGATAGTTCGAGTGACGGTCTCACTTCAGGGATGTTGGGGAGTCAGCGATTGTTGGAAGAGGCGTTGGCGAATGCAAAGAAGCGCTTAATCTTGATTTGGCCTTGGTCCAGTACGTTGCAAATGGACAAGCCTTTGATGAAAAAGTTGGAGGCATTTGTTAAGAGTGGTCGCCGCTTGGAGGTGGGCTGGTGCCATATCACGGCATCCAATGACCAACGTTTTTTGAGTACGATTAATCGTCGCTGGAATTTGGATTCCCTGGCCCAGCGATCGCTCCAGCTTACCCTCAAATATCTGTTGGCCTTGAAACGTCGTTATCCTCAACAGGTCAAGTTCCAGATTATGGGGACGGTGGAAAATTTCCTGGTAGCCGATCGCACCTTTGCGGCATTGGGGATTGAAAATCGTTTGACGACTATCACTCCATTGGAGGATGTGAGCCTTAAACTTTGGACAGCGGATCAGGCGGTGATTCAGCAGTTGATCCAAACGTTTGAGCATACCGATTTGGACCCGGAGGATGTTGAATCCCACTGGAACCGGGCGGTGACGCGCTATGAGTTGGGCGATCGCGCTGGGGCGCTGGCTGATATTGAGCAAATTTTGGCGGTGAACCCGGATGCGGCGATCGCCTACAACATGCGGGGGATCATCCAGTTTGAGCAGCAAGAAACCGCTGCTGCTTTGGTCGATTTTGAAACGGCCTTAAAACTGGATGCGGGTCAGATGTCTGTATACTGCAACCGTGGCTTTATCCTATCTGAACAGGGGGATCAATATGGGGCGATCGCTGACTTTAGTTTGGCGATTCAGTCCCAATCGAACGTTGATAGTTCCACGACCTTGGGGATTGCCTATTTTTATCGGGGCTTGGCTTGCCAAAAGTTGAATGACTTTGAAGGCGCGATTTCCGACTATACTCATGCCCTTGAATTTATGCCTGAGTCCCCGGTGATTCGCTATCATCGCGGCCTGACCTATCAAGCACTGAAGCATCATGCCGATGCAATGGGGGATTTGGAACAAGCGACTGCCTTGTTCCAGCAGCAAAATAGCAAAACGAATGCCCAACGGGCGGCTCGTCACCTGCAACAGGCCCAGGTTGCCCTTGCTGAACAGGTTGCCCTTGCTGAGCAGATGAAAGCGACTGAGCCAGTGGAAGGGATGGCTGAGCCGGAGCCAGTGATCGAACCTGAGAGAGGCGAGGCGGCTGAGGCATTTACGCCTGAAAATAATGGAGCGGTGATCCCTGAGGGGGAGTTTGTTACCAGCCCTGCGCCTGAATCTTTGATGGCTGAAACGGTTGGGGCTGAATCTTTGATGGCTGAAACGGTTGAGGCTGAAACGGTTGGGGCTGAAATGGTTGAGGCTGAAATGGTTGGGGCTGAAATGGTTGGGGCTGAAATGGTTGGGGAGGCGATCGCCCGTCAATCCTCAGCCCCGGTTACGCTCCAGCATCTTGAAGCTCACCCTGAAGTTAGATCTGAAGGTAATGATAATCCCGTACCAGAAACAAACGAATCTTTAGTGGATATCCCTGCCAGTCATGACCCATTGGCCCAACCGTCAATGCTGGACCCAACCTCAAATGAGGTGGTATCTGACGTTGTTCCCCAGGATCTTTCCGTCGCCACGCCGAGTTTTCTCTTTCCCGGTGAGGATCGATCCCATCCCGTGGGCATTCAGGACTTGGATGAAGCGGATGAATCCTGGGGTGAATGGTCTGAAGGGGCTGATGGTGATATACCCGCTGCCAGTGTTTCCCGCCTGACCTCGGAGGCTATGCCTTTGGCTCGTGCAAAGACTGAGGGGCCAATAGAGCCTGAATCCGGGCAAACGGTCCTAGACAACCCTAGCCCCTCAGTAATGACGAAAGGGGACGCAAACGAGCCTACCGCTGCTGCTGCTCCTGCTGAGGCTGGGCCATCGGCAAAGACTACCTTGGAGCCAGGGTCTACAGCCCGTCCTGGTCCCCGCCGCCGTCGCAAAACCGATTTGGATCGATTAGTCACCACAACCCTCACTGACTTTTTCGATGAGGTGGATCTGGCTAATCTCAATGCCGAAAGTTTGGGGGAATTTGCCGATGAAGTCCAGACCGCTAGAACTGAAACCACTGCTCCAGATGTGTCCCCCTCGTTTGCCAGTCAACAACCTGAACGTTCTAGTTATGAGCTAGGCAATCCCAATCAGGATGCTGAGCAAGGATTGGCCCTCTTTGAAGCGGCTTTCTTGAGTAATGCTACGGATGAGGTTGACCCGGATATTTACCCTGAACTGGGCGATCGCCCAACTGGGGATAGGGGCGATCGCCCATCCGTCCCGAGTCAACCCATGCCCGCCCCACCCGTATCGGCGATAGAATACTCTGATTTATTTAACGACTTTGGCGCGGAAGCGGATGACGATGAATCTGCCCCACCGCCTTCTTCCCTATCTCCTAGTCAGTCCCTACTGCCGTCCCCGACCGAGGATGAACCAGAGGAAATAGAAAAACTGGTCACGTCAACATTGACCAATTTCTTTGCTGATTTATCCGATAGTGAAATTCGCGAAGCCATGGCTGCCTATTCCGCTCAAGTAGAGATGGCGGCTACTGAACGGGCTATATTATCCCAGACTAATCGGAACACTGGAGCGCAATCCCCCGATTCTCCGGAGCCAAAGACAGCGGTTGAAGAGGTTGTTGCCCCTGCGTCATCCCAGTCTCCGGCTACCGCTGAGACCCCGGATGATCTGTCTGATGAGGCGTTGCAACAATTAATGACCAGTTCTAGTCCAACCACTAATTCGGATACCACCGATACGCCTGTCGAACCTTCGGAAACCTTGGGGAATTTCATGGCATCTATGGAAGATTCCCTTGGCGAAGATGCAGGGATAGATGATATCTATCCCGATCCGTGGGATTTGGAGAGGTCCGAATCCCACCCGACAAAGCCTCCCATAACCCCTGTAAATGAGGATCTGTTAGCTGATGCGTTACCTATAGATGATTGGTCAGCCCGTGTTTCAGAAGCGGAAGATCCCGCGCTCTCTACCCCCGCACCCCAATCGAATACGACTCCCTCTGCTAAGGTTGGAGAGGAAAGGCTAACTCAGCCGATTATTGCCCAGCTACCCACTCCGGATGGAATGGAACTAGGGACTGCAACGCTGACAAATTTTATGGCGGCGATGGAAGGGGAAGACTTGGGAGTTCAGACGTTGAGCGATTTCTTTTCTATTCTTAAAGATGAACTTCCGGCCACTGCAAATGATGCTACTCCTGAGCCTCACCCCTCTGGGAAATCCGAGTTTGAGCTTGGTGAGGGGAATAAGGATGAGGCTGCCAAGGGCGATGGCGATCGCCCAGATCTCGATGCCGAAGCAGAGGTGGATAATATGATAGCCCTGTTTTCTGAGAACTCTGACACCCCGACCAACTCCCTATCTGATGAACGAGGGGAGGCAGATACCGATTCTGAAAAGGATTTAGAAAGCTTTGAAGAAGGTTTCGAGTCTATTTTGGACCTGAGCGATCGCTTTTTCTAACCCCTTTCGGTTGAGCCAGATCACGAAAAAGGAGGAGACGTAAATCTCCCCCTTTTTTCTATCAGCATTTATCTTCTAACCGAACTGTCTTCTAACCGAACTGTCCAATTTAATAGGCATCCTGTAGCTCAAAGAAGTCAGGAGATACATAGTCTTTCCTCAAAGGCCATCCCTTCCAATCCTCTGGCATTAGTAGACGTTTGAGATTAGGATGACCTTCATAGATGATGCCATACATGTCGTAGCTCTCCCGTTCCTGCCAATCAGCGGCCTTCCAAATCCAATAGACTGAAGGGATGCGGGGATCATGACGAGGTAGGAAGACCTTGACCCGCACTTCTTCCGGTTGAGTTACATTGTCTGCCACTTTGACTAAGTGGTAGGTACTGACCAAATCCTCACCTGGACCTGCATCATAGGCAGCTTGACATTGCAAATAATTGAAGCCATAGGCAAATAAAGCAGTGGCAAAAGGAATCAAAAACTCCCGATCCACCTTAAGCACTTCTATGCCCAAGTGATCCGGCTCCATAATGTCATGGGTAAAGCCATTTTCTGTCAACCATTTGGATACCTTCCCCGCTTCCACAATAGCGGCTGCTTCATTTCCCTCTGG
The DNA here is from genome assembly GCA_035284985.1 of Leptolyngbyaceae cyanobacterium. Classification (GTDB taxonomy): domain Bacteria; phylum Cyanobacteriota; class Cyanobacteriia; order CAKZMO01; family CAKZMO01; genus JAAHGY01. The sequence goes on along the minus strand of JAYKIC010000365.1, from coordinate 5,466 downwards.
GCCATTCTCATTCGCCATAACTATACTTCCTCCTGATTGATAGTAGTGGATGAGATATCGGCTTGGGATGCGGACGATTCAGACTGCATGGGCGCAGCCATTGTACCCATTAACTCCTTTGGTGGTGCTTGCCGTGAAGCTGCTTGGAGATATTCACCTGTCAAAATATCAGGAACAGGCTTCATTTTGTGACTGCGAGTGTAGTACCGATGGGTTTGGTCGATTAATCCTCGTTCTTGCACGGTTTCGTTGGCAATTTTTTTCCGCAACTTAACGACTGCATCAATGATTGCTTCTGGACGAGGAGGACAGCCAGGAATGTACACATCGACGGGAATTAGCTTATCCACGCCCCTTACGGCTGAGGGGGAATCCATGCTGAACATGCCACCTGTAATGGTGCAGGCTCCCATGGCAATCACATATTTGGGATCGGGCATCTGCTCATAAAGCCTGACTAGGGCTGGTGCCATTTTCATGGTGATGGTCCCGGCTGTGATCAAAAGGTCGGCCTGCCGGGGACTGGCCCGTGGAACTAACCCAAAGCGGTCAAAGTCAAACCGGGAGCCGATGAGGGCGGCAAATTCAATAAAGCAGCAGGCGGTACCGTATAGCAATGGCCACAGGCTGGAAAGCCGTGCCCAGTTATGTAGGTCATCCACGGTTGTCAGGATGACGTTCTCTGACAACTCCTGAGTAACTTGGGGCTTGCCAACGGGATTTATCAATTCTTCTAGGGTGAGATTAGACTCAGTGGCATTGGTATTTAAGACCATTCCAGTGCTCCTTTCCTCCAAGCGTAGACCAAACCAACAACGAGAATGCCGATGAATATGAGGACTTCAATGAAGGCTAGTAGCCCTAGTTGATTGAAGGCCACTGCCCAAGGATAGAGAAAGACCACCTCAACGTCAAAAATGACGAAAACAAGGGCAAACATATAGTAGCGAATATTGAATTGAATCCAGGCTCCACCAATGGGTTCCATGCCAGACTCATAGGTAGTCTTGCGTTCAACACCAGAACGTTTAGGTCGCACAAGGAAGGAGGTGGCAAGGGCAAGAACGGGCACTGCTGAACAGAGCAGCAGAAAGCCTAGTAGGTATTCGTATCCGTTTAGGACAAACACAATGACAAAATGATCTCAACACGTACACTTTAATATGGTACATGGTTTTCTGATTAGGGAAAGAGGATTTTACTCAATCGCTTTAATCCTTTAGCGATCGCCCCCCTATCCATGCGGAGTCTTTGCAGAACAGTCCCATCCCGCTTGTTTCAAGGATTATTTGACGTTAATGCCATTGGCCTCGGTTTGCGGTAGAAAACCGTTACCTCACTGCCATGCTGTTACAAAACAGGCTAAATTATGAACAGTTACCCGGATTGGTCACGATGATTCTTTGTCCTGGGAGGGACTTTTACTGTGTCACAACCTATCACCGAGGCCCAACCCCCACTCCAGTTTATTCCGCCCCGATACACTCCTTGGGTGCTGAAACTAGGGCGGCGTTTGCTCCCCCATTGGTTGCGTTGGCAACAAGATATTAGCCATGTTGAACTCCTGAATGGTGCAGAGCTAGTTGATTTATTTGAGCAGTTTCAGGCTGGCAAAATTCGATTTATGCTGGCGTTTCGTCATCCCAGTACTAATGATCCGCCCTGTATCGCTCAGGCTTTGTGGAATGAGCTACCCAAGTTGGCTCGTCAGGGAGGGAACCGATTGACTAGCCCTCCCCACATTCACTTTGTGTACGATCGGGGAATTCCCCTATGGGCTGGACAGGTGGTGGGTTGGCTGATTTCCCATTTAGGGGGGACTCCAATTCGGCGGGGACGGCTGGATACGGCAGGGCTGCGATCGATTCGGGAATTGTTTGCCAGTGGTGAGTTTCCGATTGCGGCGGCTCCGGAGGGGGGTGTGAATGGTCACAACGAAATTGTTAGTCCTTTGGAGCCAGGTATTGCTCAGTTTGGCTTCTGGTGTATGGATGATTTGCAGAAGAGCGATCGCTCTGAAGCGGTGGCGATTGTGCCGTTAGGGGTGCAATACCGATTTCATGTGGCCCCTTGGGCAACGCTGGCTGATTTATTGTCCCAGCTAGAGCAAGACAGTGGTATCCAGCATCCCCCTACCATGGCGATCGCCGATTTAACCAATGGCATCCCCTTAACTGCCGAGCAAGAGAGCATCCTATATCAGCGGTTGCACTATTTGGCGGAGCATTTGCTCACGGTTATGGAAACGTTTTACCGTAACTATTATCAGCAGCCTGTGGAAATTATTCCGCCGATGAAACTTGGCAATGAGGATACGGGGGCGAGGGGCGATTGGGCAGAGAAACACGCGATCGCCCCCCGGTTACAGGTGTTACTCGATGCGGCATTGACGGTGGCGGAGCAATCCTTTGGGATTAAACCAAAAGGTACCCTAACGGATCGCTGTCGGCGCTTGGAACAAGCGAGTTGGGATCGGATTTATCGGGAAGACCTCAAGGATTTGGAGTCGCTTTCAGCGGTGGAACGGGGCTTAGCCAATTTGGTGGCGGAAGATGCCAATTTGCGGATCTGGCATATGCACTTGGTGGAAACGTTTGTGAGTGTGACCGGGAAGTATGTGGCTGATAACCCGACGGTGGAACGGTTTGCGGATACCCTTTTACTGTTGTGGAAAATGATTACCCAGATTAAAGGCCAAACGAAGGGGGAGGTGAGCCGTGTGCCCAAGCTAGGGCAGCGATACGCTCAACTGACGGTGGGTACGCCTATTTCAGTGAGCGATCGCTGGGGTGATTATAAAACGAGCCGTCGTAAGGCGGTAGCGGATTTAACCGATACGCTACAGCAAGCAATGGAGTCTTTGATCCGGTAATATTTTTCAGACCACTTTTAGGATGATCTTGCTGGCTCAGGTTTGATGGGTCGGCCAGTCTCTAATTAAACGATGGCAGGTGATGGGGAGGTTCCGATGAGATGCGAGGAGTATCGCACCGACCTTTCTGGTAAACCCGATGGGCTTGGCCATTAGCCTGGGGTTGAAGACACCAGGATTGGGAGAGGAGACGATATGTTACTGAAACTGTCGCAACCGATGTAAACATGGCGATCGCTACGATTGAAAGCCTTTGCGTCATCATAGTAGTAGCACACTTAATATTGATGGATTCAAGATGCCTAGCATTGTCAGAATCAAAGCATGAGAATCAAAGCATCACCGGATTAGTGCAATCCGTGAAGTTACCTGAAGCAATGCTGCAATCTAAGCCCATCCTACGAATACCGAAGGCGGGTTACTTTCGCAAAAACCCCTAACTTTTGCTAAATAATGCGGTGATGGGTACGCAAAAACACGGGGGGATTTTCCCCTGGGTTTTGGTAATCCTACCGATTTCCCCCTTTTTTGGAGGTGGGTCATGGCCTGAAGAGCAGAATTAGGGGATCAATTCCAGGCTGGGTGTTTCATCAGCGATGCCATCACGCGCACACCCCGTAACTGGTTGGAGAGGGGTAAGTGACCTTTTGGCGCACTCAAATCCCAAGTAAACTCATGGGGGTAGCGGGTCCAGCCATTGTTCCCTTTCCAGCCAATCTTGGGCCATAGGCGTTCCCAGTCCTGGTTGCTTTTGATCCATAGCTCTCGCTGAATCGAAAACCCAAACTTGTCTTCGGAGTATACCCGCCAGAGCCGATCCAGAAGCTGAAGATCAGCCACCGGAAATTGATCGACATCGGAGAAATAAAGCCATTTTCGCCCTGCGGCAACTGGGCCAGCCAGTTCACACATTTTCTGAAGCGTTAGGCGATCGGCAGCTTCGTATTCCTGATGAATGAGGGCTTGCTGAATCGGGCTATAGTCGATGTTCCGTTCCGATGGCAATGGGATTAGGCCATTCTCGCCCCAATGTTGGGCCATCAACGTTTGCACGTCAGCCGATGAGGTCCGGGTTAAAACCTGTAGGATTGCCCCTTCCACTGCTGTGATGGGTTGCTCCACCCGTTGGCGTAAGACATCCATCAGCACGGTTTCCCCGATTTGACCCTGGGCTGCTAGTTCTTGAATCGCCTGGAATTTTTGTTTGCTAGACCCTTGTTCAAGGCGATCGCGCAATTGCTGCACATCGCTCACAGGCAAATCACTCACAGGAATCGACACTCCATCTGCACTAAACGTAAATGATGCCACTGTATCAGACTGGCCTGAATCACACTAGCCTACTTACTACTATATCGCCTTTGAGCGATAGGTTTGCCAAAGGAGGAGGAATCGAGAAGTGGGGTTTTGCTGTTTTTAAGGGTATTCAATTGGGTTGTACGGCTGGGTGTGGATCGGTTAGAGGGTAAACGGGCTGGCATGGTTATGGATCGAACCCGGCCAAGTATGATGGAGAGTGAATCAATACTGATAACCATAGGAAGGATGGGCCAATCAGTGCCAATGGCGATTGTGGTTAATGGCCAAGTTTACGGTGACGATTGCTTCCCCATCTGTTCCTGCCCGTTTTGATTAGACCTAATGCTTGTGGAGTTGCCCCAAAATTTCCCTAAAAATTTACCCCGATCCCATTACGTCCTACTGGCTCTCAGTTTGGCAGTGGCGATCGCCCTACGATTTTGGCACCTAGGGACCAAGCCCCTGTGGTTGGATGAGGTGATTGGTGCCTTGTTTAGCCTAGGGCGGGGGCTGGATGCTGTGCCCCTGACCACGGTTTTTCCTGTGACCCAATTGGCTGACATTTTTGCCTTCCAGCCCGGTCAAAGCTGTGCCCAAATTACCCATGCTGTTGCCACGGAGTCGGTCCATCCGCCTCTTTTCTTCTGTTTGCAGTATCGTTGGTTGGCGGTGTGGCTACCGCTGTTATCCACGGGGATGGGGGAGGCGGGTACCCATATCCTTGCCAGTCCCCACTGGATTTGGGTATTGCGATCGCTCCCCGCTCTCTTTGGCATTGGCTGTGTGGCTGGGGTTTATGGCTTGGCACGGTTGATGGTGTCTCCTGCAACGGGTCTGATTGCAGCGGCATTGATGGCCGTGTCTCCTTTCGCGGTGTATTTGTCCCAAGAGGCTCGTCACTATACTTTACCGATGTTGTGGACTATTCTGGCTCTGATCGGCTTGGGGCTAATGCAGCGGCGGATAGTGAGCGATCGCCCCCTTCCCTGGTGGCTGCTATTCGGTTGGAGCCTGATTAATAGCTTGGGCTTATATACCCATTATTTTTTCCTACTCGATTTTACGGCCCAGGGGATGGCCCTTGGAGCCTGGTTGGGCTGGCGACGGTTGGGGGCTGGGGGGGCCAATACCCCCAAACGCTTTCGTCAATATGTCAGTCAGCTCAGCCTTGGGATCACGATTAGTATGGTGAGCTATCTGCCCTGGTTGCCAACGCTGTTGCAGCATATTAATCGCCCGGAAACCGATTGGCTCAAGCCCTACAAGCCGGATTGGAGCGATCGCCTTGCCCCCCT
>JAYKIC010000364.1:0-11703 GCA_035284985.1 Leptolyngbyaceae cyanobacterium | reverse complement strand
AAGCTTTTCTCAATTCACTCAAGGTACGCTCTTCTTCTGTATTAAGGACGACCCGTAAGGGAGCTGGCATCTTGAACCACTAGATACAACTTTCTATCTTAACCTTAATTCAGCCCACCTACTTAGGTTCAGGTGAATGGGTGGATTAAATCTGAGAACTTTTTGAGCATACCCCTTGCAAAGTCTTTACCGTACTGCTACTATTAATTACTGCGCGTGTGATACGACGCTGTTCGGGCGATTAGCTCAGTTGGTAGAGCGCCTGCCTTACAAGCAGGATGTCACTGGTTCGAGTCCAGTATCGCCCATGTTTTAAAACCGTGTATATACTGTAACTAAGTGATTTATACTGGTATATATAGCTGCTTGAGGGATACGGGTGATTGTGTACTTATACTACAGTAGTGCGATCGCTAATCAAATTTTGGGGAATACTGAACCGTAAAGCAAGGTAAATATTAGATAAATTTGAGTATCTCCCTTAAAATTCCAGTGATTCTGTTAGGCTCTTCATCTTTTTTATTGGTTACACTTAGGTACACCTACCCCATTCATGGAGTCAGAATGAGTCAGAAATGCCACTGAATCAGGCAAGCTGTAGACCATCATTCCCTGTTCCTACTGGAGCAACTTCCGGCACATCACATATTATTATTTACACTCGTTTATCTTGAGTCATCTTAGCCTAAGGTCGGAGCCATGGAAAACAAGGGTTACTCTTAACATAAATTACTCAGATTTGTGAATAATTAGTAGCAAATCGGGGTAAATTCAGTAGGATTAGGGATAAGATCAATCAAACTATCTAGATGCCTCTCCATTGAGCCTCCCAGCTTCTTTGATTAAAACGCTTGTGTTTTCATCCATCCTTGCAATGGTTTGGATTGTTGATTTGGACATAATTGAGTAGTGGACAGTATGAAGGACAACAGTTCGAGTGACAGCAAACGGCTTCTATTGATCGACGATGACCCCAACCTAATCCTCTTGGTTAAGGATTATTTGGAGTTTCGTGGCTATGAAGTGATGACGGCTGAAAATGGTCGTGAAGCACTGGAAATGTTGGAAATAGACACTCCAGACATGATTATTTGCGATGTGATGATGCCTGAGATGGATGGCTATTCCCTCGTAGAACATGTTCGGCAAGATGAGCGGATGAATTGGATTCCGGTACTTTTTCTCTCCGCCAAGGGTCAAAGTCAAGACCGGGTTAAGGGTCTAAGCACGGGGGCCGATGTCTACATGGTCAAACCCTTTGAGCCAGAGGAACTGGTGGCACAGGTGGAAGCAGCCCTGCGTTCAGCCTCTCGCTTGATTGGTCATCAAACCGCCAAATCTCCGGCCCAACAAGGTCCAAAAATTCAGGTACCGTTTGATGTGGTGTTAACGCCCACTGAACTCAAGGTGGTGGAGTTTGTGGCGCGGGGGATGGCGAATCGGGAAATTGCCCAGGAACTTAATGTGAGTCAACGCACCATTGAAAGCCATGTCAGCAATATGTTGGGCAAAACGGGGTTGCATAATCGCACCGAGTTAGCCCGCTGGTCGATCGAAAACAGCCTGGTTAACTAAATTTCTGCTTGGCAGCGGGAGCCACTACTCACTCAATTCATAAGTGTTCATGGTTCGTGCTGGAGTGGTGATGGCTGATGTAGCTCAGGATGCGTGTAGCCTGTTTGAAACTCCACATGAGGAAAAAGATAACCAAGATCAAGGCAATCCAAGGTGTAAGAAGGCTGAGGAGAGCTAGGAGGGTCGAGCTAATCAGTTCACCAATGGAAATGAGGCCATTGCCGAGGCCAGCGGTGGTGGCAGTGGAGGCAAACCGCAGTCCGGTGGTGAGCACTTCGGTGGACCCAGCAACGGTACCGCCGGCGATCGCCGCCAAGCTCCAGCGTAGCAGGGGACTCATATCAGTCACAAAGGATGCGGTAATCACGGTTCCGGCAATGATGGCCACGGGGATGGCGATCGCGCTCATCACATCATCTAACCAGGGCACGAAGTACACCAGAATTTCTAGCACGGCGGCCACCCCAAATACGATTAAAGCGGGGTAGGAGCCAATCCAGGCCATATCGTCAGCCAAGGTCAGATGGCCGGATAGGGACGCGATACTCATGACCAGAAAGGGGATGACTAGGCGAAATCCGCAAGCCGCACTCAACCCCACCCCAACCACTAAGCCCAATAATGCGTCCATTACTCTGTTCCCATGGCTCACGAACTGTCACCATGAGCCTAACATCGGTATCCCAGCAATGCCTACTAATGTTGATATTGATTAACCCGTGATTCAATCGGGTCACCGATTAAATCGGGTCACAGCGGATCTCCACGAGAAACCCGTCGGGGTCATAAAAGTAAATGCCCCGTCCGGTGGGGCGGCTGACGGGACCGTGGTCGATGGGCACCTGGTGGGCGCTGAGGACAGCGATCGCCTCCTCAAAATAGTCTGGGGCAATATCGAAAGCCAAATGGCCTGCACGGGTAAATTCCCGGCAGGGGTCCGGATCAGGGGGGTGCAAGTCGGGCTTCCAAAACAAATCTAGAATGGTCCCATCCGGCAATTTAAAATTGGCTACGGACCCATCGGCAACCGCCTGTTTCAGCGTTTCTGGCACCTCCGCCCCCGTCAACTCGTGTAGCCCCAAGATCTGACCATAAAAGTGACGGGATCGGGCCATATCCTTCACATGCAAAGCAATGTGATGCACTCCGCGCAAACGATTGGGCTTCAGGGTGGGAGCATGGGGGGAAGCAAAGGATTGGGACATGGGAAAAGACTAGAGAGGATGATGGACTGGTTAGATGGACTGATGAGATGGACTGGCTAGATGGACTGATGAGATGGACTGGTTATGATTCTAGCGCAGTGCTTCCTTACGGCGCGATCGCCTCCATCGGATTGGGGGAGAACCAGCCCATAGTTTTTTATTTTCCAACATTTTATTTTTCGGTAAAGGTCCACACTCCGGTCCAATCGCTAGGGATCGGGTGTCGCCTCAGGCGCTTGAGCCGATTGAGGAAAAGTATCACCGTTTGGTCAAGGGGATTCACCGTCAACACTTGCTCGAAAGCGTGTTGAGCCAGGGCAAACTGGCCCTGACAATAATATTCTAAGGCTTGGTAAAATTGGGTACGGGTTGCTAACTTTAGTTCCCGCAAGGAATCGGCCTCAGCATCTAGCACTTCGTAGATGGCGATCGCCTTGTGGCTCCCTTTCACCACAACCTGATCCAAACGGCGCATTTCGTACTGTTCAGGATGCTTCAAACGTTGCACCGTATTTTCTGACAACAGGAGGGACACATGGTACACCTTGGTCAGTCCTTCCAAGCGAGCACAGAGATTGACACAATCTGACAACACGTCTGCCTGTAACCGATGATGGTCCCCGATGGTTCCCACCGTAATTCGACCCACATGGACCCCAATGCCAATGGCGATCGCCTGCTCAATATTCAACGCCCGCTGATGGTTCAACTCCCGAAGCTTACGGCACTTAGCAATACCCGCATCCACCGCATCATCAGCCCTTTCAGGAAACACCGCCATCAACCCATCCCCTAAAAACTTCACGACAAACCCGTGGTGCAGGGGAATTTCGGGGGAAATATACCGCAAGTAAGTATTGACGAAATCAAAGCTTTCCCGTGGAGTCATAGACTCGGCCAGGGTCGTAAAGTCACGAATATCGGAAAACATCACCCCCATTTCTTTACTCACATGTTCCCCCAGCACTAACTCAGTGACATCATCCTTACCCAAAAAGTCTAAATATTCCGGTGGAAAGAAACGAGCAAACGCATTTTTTTGAGCCTCCAGCGTCGCAAAAGATTGCTTGAGTTGCTGCGCCATCCGGTTAAACGAGATGGCCAACTCACCAATTTCATCATGGCGCTTGAGCGGTACCACCTTGTCCCAATTACCCGCCGCAATTTGTTTAGAGGCATCATTAATTTGTAAAATTGGGTCCGTGACCGAATGGGCGACCCAAAAGCCCACGGCAGCAGAGGCCAACACCGCCAAACTACAGAGCAAGATCGCCTGGTGAGTTTTGGAGTTGATCGTGGTCAACACCTGATCGATAAAGCTACTTTCCGGAACCACGACCACAATCAGCCAATCCAACCCAGCCTGATCTTGGAATGGGAGTACTTCCACGTAGTAGGATTCACCCCTCCAATTCAGGGTAATTTGCTCAACCGTCCTGATATTGCCCAAATCAGTACCGTTAGCCGTGAAGTCCGCATCAAACTGAGCATTTAAGCGTCGGGCCGTTGCCGCAATTAAGGGGTCCATGCTGTCAGTGCTGGGCCGCAATGATCGTTTATCACCATCCTCAATCATGAGACTGCCATCGGAGGAATCCGCAATCAGTTGCCCATCCCGGTCAATCACAAAGGCTTTACCACCATCCCCCAGATCCAAGTCTTGGAGAAAAGCGCGAAATTCCTGGGGCAAGCCCACATCGGTGGCACATACGGCGATCAGCTGGCCTTCCCGGTTATAAACAGGGGTGCTGGCGGTAATATTAGGCAATTCACTGGTAAAACCAAAGTAAACCTCAGTCCAAGCGGGTCCACCCATCTGAATCGCGGCACTGAACCAAGGACGGGTGCGGGAATCAAATGGCTGGTCTTTTTGATAGAGATAGGCTTGGCGATCGCCATCTGGATTAAGGCGATAGTACTGGCGCAGAGATTTAGTAAACGAATTACTAAAGGAAAGTTGAAATGATGGCAATACACTAGTCGAATCCCGCAATACGCCAAAAAATTCCCCATTCTGAGGTGTCGCACAATAGGCAAACGAGATGGTGGGGAATAGCTTAAGTTGTTCCAGCAGCGGCGCTTCGCCCGTGGTGGCATTCTGCACATCGATCTCTCCCCGTCGATAGGCCGATGCATTGAGTTGATTGACCTTGTGGGGAATTTCAAAGTAAAGCTTTAGCTCTTGTTGCACCCGCTTGGTCAACTCACCCCGTAGCTGTCCTGACAAATCAGCCACCGATGTCCGGCCATTTTGAAACGCCAGGAACGCAACCATTCCTCCCGTGACAAAAATTTGGCCCATGGACACTACAATCAGAAGCGATCGCAGGGGCGAGGGCTTAGCCTGAAATGTGATGAGTTGTTTGAGGAAACGCCCGATCATACTGAATTGATGAGTGGGGTAGGAAAATCAATAGTTAGCAATGTAGGGAATTCAAGGTAAGACGGTCAATCTAACGCACTCCGTATGGCTAGTATGGGCTATGGTTACAATATTCACATCAACCTTTGAACAATCTACATATCTGAATACCTTTCAGGGCAGGATGCCCCCCATCAGTACGGCCCAAAGCACACCCACCCGCCAGTCAACAAGATGTGTGTAAACCATCGGTGCAATGACTAGCGCTGTAAAGTTTCTCCTCATCAGGAGTTGTCAAGGGGACGACTGGGCATGAAAATGTATAGGGCATTGCTTCCCATCATCCGTGGGTTGCCAGTTCGGATTAGCAGGATAGGATAACCAGGAAGGTCAGAGACGTGAGCCAGGAATTTGATTACGACGTAGTGATTATTGGAGCCGGAGTTGGAGGCCATGGCGCGGCCCTCCATGCGGTCGCCTCTGGACTGAAAACCGCCATTATTGAATCGGGGACCATGGGCGGTACCTGCGTCAATCGGGGGTGCATTCCTTCAAAAGCACTGCTTGCCGCATCTGGCCGGGTGCGAGAATTGCAGGATAAAAAACATCTGCAAGCCTTTGGCGTTCATCTAGACAACGTAACGTTCGATCGCCAAGCCATTGCCGCCCATGCTGGCAATCTGGTGGAGAAACTGCGGGATGACCTCACCAAAAGCCTGAACCAACTGAAGGTCAAAACCATTCGAGGTTGGGGCCGAGTCGCTGGGAGCCAAAAGGTTGAGGTTAAAACCGATGAAGGCACTCAGACCATTACGGCCAAGGACATTATTTTAGCCCCCGGTTCCGTTCCCTTTGTCCCCCGTGGGGTTGAATTAGATGGGAAGACGGTGTTTACCAGCGATGATGCGGTGCGGCTGGAATCCCTGCCCAATTGGGTGGCCATCATCGGCAGCGGCTATATCGGTCTGGAATTCTCCGATGTGTACACCGCCCTCGGCTGTGAAATCACCATGATTGAGGCACTGGACCAACTGATGCCGGGATTTGACCCTGATATCGCCAAACAGGCGGAACGGGTGTTAATTAAACCCCGTGACATTGAGACCCGTGTGGGGGTGTTTGCCACCAGCATCAAGCCCGGTTCCCCCGTAGAAATTGAGTTGACCGATGCTAAGACCAAGGAAGTGGTCGAGGTATTGGAGGTGGATGCGTGCTTGGTGGCTACCGGACGAATTCCCGCCACCAAGGATTTGGGACTGGAAACGGTGGGAATTGAAACCGATCGGCGGGGTTTCATTGCGGTCAACGACAAAATGGAAGTGCTGCTGGATGGTAATCCGGTGCCCCACCTGTGGGCGATCGGAGATGCCACAGGCAAGATGATGTTGGCCCATGCTGCATCCGCCCAGGGTATTGTGGCGGTTGAAAACATTTGTGGCCGCTCCCGCACCGTGGACTATCGCAGTATTCCCGCTGCTGCCTTCACCCATCCCGAAATTAGCTTTGTGGGACTAACGGAACCCCAGGCTAAGGAGTTAGCAGATCAGGAAGGGTTCAAGGTTAAAACCCAACGGTCCTACTTTAAGGGCAATTCTAAGGCGATCGCCGAAGGAGAAACGGAGGGGCTAGCGAAGGTGATTTACCGGGACGATACGGGGGAATTGCTGGGTGCCCATATCATTGGCCTCCATGCGGCGGATTTAATTCAGGAGGCCGCCAATGCGATCGCTGAGCGTCAATCAATCCACGATCTCGCCTTCTTGGTTCATACTCATCCTACCCTGTCCGAAGTGTTGGATATTGCTTACAAGAAAGCCTTGGAGGTGTAGTAAACAGGGGAAGGCGATCGCAATATTGCCTTCCCTTGCTCTAAAGCCCATGCTGAAGTCCATACCGTGCCCGCTGCTGCAATAGCCAGTCAGCATGTTCCACTAAAAGAGGGTGACGACTCGTATCCCCCAAAGCTTCCAATGCCATCAACGAAGCGTATTGCAAATCCCAAACATTGGACTCTAGGCACTGCTGCAACTCAGGAATGGCACGGGGATGACCGAGTTCGGCCAGGGCGATCGCCGCAGCCGCTCTGGATTTCTGAAACTGGGGTGCCCGATTATGCAATGCCGTTATCAGTAAGTCGTAGGCAGGTTGATGTTTCAACCAGCCGAATAGTTTCACCACATGGAAATGGGCACCATAATCACGATTCGCTTCTTCCTCATAGGTGGCAAAGAGCGCCGCAGGTGCTTCAGCAGCATAGTAATTGAGAATCGTTTTTACCGCCAAATAACAGCGCCCAAAATCGGTACCATATAACTCTCGAATCAGAAATGAAAGGGCCGGAAGTTCATCATATTTGTGAACTAAATCCAGACCATCGGGGTGATCCCGTAAAGTTTTTTCTAAATAGGGCTGGATGAAATCAAAGGTAACACCATCCACTTGTCCCGCTTTGGCCAGTAACCGTAATCCTCGTAACCGAAAGGCGATGGAAATCGGAGCATTGGCAATTTCGGGAATGGCGGGGGTGTATTGGGCATCAATCAAGTCCTGCACCGCCAACCGTCGCACAATCACCATGGGGTGGAACAGAAACGCCTCCACCTGTTGCATGGGGGTCATATCCTGGGTGAAGCGACACACCGCCGCAATGGCAGCACTCGCGACAGGGGCATCTTCCGCATCCATGAACGGTCGAATTCGCTCCAAGGCAGCACGGTAATTCAGCTTGGCTAGGGTATGGATCACAATACGGTGATTTTGCCCCTGCCGTGATAATTGTTGGGCTACGGCTTCGAGCACTTCAGGGTCATCAGTGCCGATTTCACCAATCGCCCACACCGCATTTTCTACGGTGAGATGATCCTCTTCCTGGAGGCACTGGCAAATAGCGGGGAGGGCTTGGGGGGCGCGGAGTTTGCCCAGGGATTCCACGGATTTGCGGCGGGCAATGCGGTTTTCGAGGGAATCATCATCGGTGCGCTGCACGGCCCGAATCAAGGCGTTGATGGCGGCATCGGTGGCAAAATTGATCAGATGCGAGGCGGCAACGTAGCGGGAATCCCCGTCTGTAATCTGGGCTTGGGGCGTATCCAGGAGGGCGATCGCCTCCGCCTCGGTTAAATTAAAGAGATTATTAAACCGTTGATCCATAATGTCTTGGCGATCATCTATCGTCCACCTGAAGTCTCGCAGCAAATTCTATCAAGTAGCCTGGTCCATTGCGTGTAACAGTTGATGAATGTGGTCAACCGTGTGGCAACTGGAAAGGGCGAGGCGCAAACGGGCCGTGCCATTGGGGACCGTAGGGGGACGAATGGCGATCGCCCACACCCCTTGTTTCTCCAAGGATTGTGCTAATTCCAAAGTAGCCCCATCCTCCCCCACAATCATCGGCACAATTTGAGATTGGGAACCTGCGGTGTCGTAGCCCCGCGATTGCAAATGCGATCGCACCTGATCGGCCATTTGATGGAGATGGGCGCGATCGCGTTCCATTTTGGGAATCAGGTGCAACGCGGCTAAAACAGTACCCAAGACACCGGGGGGCAAAGCGGTGGTATAAATCAGACCGGGACAAAAATTCACCAAATAATCCCGCAATTTAGCCGAGCAAGCGACAAATGCGCCAAATGCGCCGCAGGATTTGCCAAAGGTTCCCACCACCACATCCACCCTAGGCTGATGGGCCGCTAATCCCATGCCATTCTCGCCCAAGACTCCGACAGCATGGGCATCATCCAGGTAGAGAATGGCCCCGTATTGCTCCGCCAGTTGAATCAAGGCTGCAACATTGGCGCGATCGCCATCCATACTAAATACGGTTTCCGCAACAATTAAGATTCGATTATAGGATTGTTGTTGGGCATTTTTGAGAATAGCCTCTAGATGGTTCAAATCATTGTGGCGATAGCGTTTAAAGGTGGCCCGACTCAGCAAAATTCCCTGAATCAGGCTGTTGTGAATCAGGCGATCGCCCACCACCAAGGAGTGCCAATCCGCCAGGGTCGCCAGCACCGACATATTCGCCTGAAAGCCAGAGTTGAAGATTAGGGCCGATTCTTGACCCACAGCGGTGGCGATCGTCGCCTCCAGTTTGGCATGAATATCGTAGGTACCGGACACCAACCGGGAGGCCGTAGATCCAGTGCCGTACAGTTCAGTGTAGGTCCGTGCGGCTTCAATTAAGGCGGGATGTTTGGCCAACCCCAAATAGTCATTGGCACTGAAGTTAATCAGAATCTGATCCCCCTTTCGCACCCGCACCGCATCCACGGGGCACACCGGGGTGAGGCTGCGCCAGCGGTGGGTTTGGTGTTGGTGGGCGATCGCGTCATCTACAAACCTTAAGCGACGGTTATCCATATGAGTTTCTCAAATAAGGTTTCCGAGGGGGGCGATCGCCTACACCTGCCTAATCGTCCCCCGGACGATCCGCTAGCTTCAACACGATCTCGTCATGCATTTGACGGGTAATGGGATACATGGCGGCACAGCCGATGCCAACTAGCAAAATCACAGCGGGAATGGGTCCGAGTAACCAGCGAATGGCGGTTATGGCCGCCTCTGGTTGCGATCGCACCATCGTATCCCCCACCGCATCGCCACTGGCTTGGGTGATGTATCCCGCCGATTCCAACACCCGACCCACCATAAAAATCGAGATGGCCGTGCCAAACTTTTGCAACTGCACCATCAGCCCACAAAAAATGCCTTCCCGCCGCTGGTTCGTCTGAAGTTCATCCAAATCAATCACATCCGGCAGCATGGACCAGGGCACTAAATAAGCGGTGGATAAGCCAAATCCGGCCAGAATCCCCAAGCCATACATTAAACCAATTTGGCCCGGTTGCAAGAGAAACAAGCCCACGTGGGCCACCATGGTTAGGGGAATGCCCCAGCAGTAGATGGCCCGTTTGCCAATCCGTTGGCCCACTGGTCCCCAAAACGCCATCATCAATAATGCGGTTCCCTGAACCGCTAAAACCATTTGGGTAAAGTGGTTTTCGGGCAATCCCATACGGGTGATGACAAAGTAGGGCAAAATAGCAGCGGTGCCTTGGAGGGCTACCCAGGAACACAGGTAGATGCCCATGACAAACACAAAGGGCCGAAGGCTAAATACAATTTTCAACTGTTGCCAAATGGGCAACCAGGCGGTGGCATGGGTGGGGGTTCGATGGCGTTGAATCTGCCAGTAGCGAGGAGCGATCGCCCAAATGCAGCCGTAGACCGTGATAATCGCGATGAGGCCACAGATGCCCCCCAGTAGGCTATACTGGCTAGCCACATCCTCAACGAGGGCAAACACCACTTGAGCGATCACCAAACCCAAAATGCTGCTACCGATACTAAAGACTGACTTGAAACTCACCAACTGGGTGCGCTCATCGTAGGTGCGAGTCAATTCTGCGGCAAGGGTTAAATAGGGAATGGCGATCGCCGTCATGGCGGTGTAATACAGAATGAGTGCAAAACTGTAGTAGGCAAAGAGTTGCCATTGTTGGGCCAAGGGAGGGGTGAGCCAAAGCATCCAGAAGCTAATACCCAGGGGCACTGCACCATAAATCATCCAGGGAAAGCGGCGACCCCAGCGAGATTGGGTGCGATCGCTCAGCCACCCCACCAGCGGATCATTGACCGCATCCCACACCTTGCCGATCAAAAGGACGCTCCCGGCCAAGCTGGGGGAGAGACCGACAACATCCGTGAAAAAGAACAGCAGGAAAAAGACTAAAATTCCACCAGGAACTTCTTTACTGAGTTCCCCCACACCATAACCAAGCTTCGTTCTGAGATCCAAAGCCGTGACTGATTGAGTAGAGGATATTGAGGCTGAGGGCATAGATTAAAAAAGTTAATAGGAGAGTATTCGATGCAATTATGCCATGATTTATTCAACCCATTTTCGCAACAAATTGGCTACGCTTTTAGCCAATAAGTCAAACTCATCGGTTTTACCGAATTGGGCAAAGAGCGATCGCTTCACCGTTTCCAAATCAAACAAAATTTCCCGTTTATCCGCATCCCGAATCAAACTTTGCACCCAGCCCACCGCCACTAACCGCTCCCCCCGCTGCACCGGATCGACCCGATGGAGGGTTGTAGAGGGATAAACAATTGCACTTCCGGCGGCTAATTTATAGGACGCTTCACTGTCAGCCCCCTCAATCACTAATTCGCCACCATCATAGGTATCAGGCGCATTCAAAAATAACGTGAACGAGATATCGGAACGCCATCGCTTAGCACCACCCATGAGGGCATTATCCGTGTGGCGACCATAGGCCATCCCTTCTCTGTAGCGACTAATCAAAATAGAATGAATCGAACGGGGACGGGCGATCGCCTCAAAAAGGGGGTGACGGTGTAGCGCCCTAGAGATCGTTTTTTTCAGCGCCTCAGCACCGTCGCCCTTGGGGAGTTGTTGATTGTGCTTCACTGGCTGAGCGTGCCATCCCGCTGTTTGCTTACCATCCACAAATTCAGCATTGGCTAACGACTGAGTAATCTGAGTGAGTTCCGTCTCCGTGAGCACCTCAGGAATACAAACAATCATACTTT
>JAYKIC010000363.1:0-4060 GCA_035284985.1 Leptolyngbyaceae cyanobacterium | reverse complement strand
GAGACCGGGGCCAAAAACCATGTTTTGCCCAAAGATGACTACTTGTGTAGTCTAAGTTCAACTGTAAGATAATGGCAAAAAAAATCTCCGGAGTTTTTCAATTTCCATTCCTTAATAATTTGTATCGATTTGAAAAATCGGGTAAAACCCCTGCTATTAAGAATATTTGGGGCTGGAAAGGAGGGGGCGATCGCCACCCCTGCGGCAAAATAACATTTGCCACTCTTTCACCAATGTGCTTACGTGAAAATGGAGCGAGTAGTAACGCCCCATTCCATTGCGATTCATTGCAACTGTCAGTGGCAACAGCGGCAAGTTTTGAGTGGCAAGGAATCGGGTATTAGCAATTCCCTACCCCGTCTCCAGTTTTTCGAGATGCGGTCCGTTTCTCTATCTAATTGAACTTGTGCTAGATCAGAGTAAGAGAACCTGAACCTACTTCTGCTTAGGTAACGCATCCGTTAACGCTCAGTCATCTAACGCTCAGTCATTCAAAGATCCGAACCGAGAACGCTCATGTCAACCCTTGTTATTGTCGAATCTCCCACCAAAGCAAAAACGATCCGTGGCTATCTGCCTGCAGGCTATCATGTGGAGGCATCGATGGGCCATGTGCGCGACTTACCCCAATCGGCTAGTGATATTCCCGCAACCGTCAAAGGCGAGGAATGGGCCAAGCTGGGGGTGAATGTGGAGGCCAATTTTGAACCGCTGTACATTGTCCCTAAAGATAAGAAAAAGATCGTTAAGGGATTGAAGGATGCCCTGAAAACGGCGGATGAATTAGTCCTAGCCACTGACGAAGATCGGGAAGGGGAAAGCATTAGCTGGCACTTGTTGCAGTTGTTGAAGCCCAATGTGCCGACCAAGCGCATGGTGTTCCACGAAATTACCGAGGAGGCCATCCAAGAAGCCCTGAGTAACTGTCGGGACATTGACGATCAGCTTGTCCATGCCCAGGAAACTCGGCGGATTCTCGATCGACTGGTGGGCTACACCCTCTCACCGCTGTTGTGGAAGAAAATTGCCTTTGGGCTATCGGCGGGGCGGGTGCAGTCGGTGTCGGTGCGGCTGTTAGTGCAGCGGGAACGGGAGCGTCGCGCCTTTCGCAAAGGAAGTTACTGGGATTTAAAGGCGACCCTGCTTCAGGAAAAAACAGCGTTTGAGGCGAAACTCGTCACCTTAGGCGGGGTGAAATTAGCCACTGGCAGTGACTTTGACGAATCCACTGGCCAAATTACGGCGGGACGCACTGTGGTGCTGCTGGGGGAAACGGAAGCCCAGGCATTGCAAGAGCGGCTAGTGGCCCAACCTTGGAATGTGAGTAATTTAGAGGAACGGTCGTCCACCCGCAAGCCATCACCGCCGTTCACCACCTCCACCCTGCAACAGGAAGCGAACCGCAAACTGAAAATGTCGGCACGGGACACGATGCGGACGGCCCAAGGGTTGTATGAGCGGGGTTTTATCACCTATATGCGGACGGACTCGGTGCATTTGTCCCAGCAGGCGATCGCCGCTGCCCGGTCCTGTGTGGAGGCTATGTACGGTAGCGATTACCTCAGCCCCAAACCCCGCCAGTATTCCACCAAAGCCAAGGGTGCCCAGGAGGCCCACGAAGCCATCCGTCCGGCGGGTAGCACCTTCCGCACGCCCCAAGACACGGGTTTGAGCGGTCGGGATTTGCAACTGTATGACTTGATTTGGAAGCGGACGGTGGCCTGTCAAATGGCTGAAGCCCGCCAAACCCACATCACGGTGACGATTCAAGTGGAGGATGCGGAATTTCGGGCCACGGGCAAACGGATAGATTTTCCTGGCTTCTTTCGAGCCTATGTGGAGGGGTCCGATGATCCCGATGCGGCTTTGGAAAATCAAGAAGTGGTGCTGCCAACGTTAAATGTGGGCGATCGCCTCGATTGCCAAGACCTCAACCCCATCGGGCACGAAACCCAGCCCCCCGCCCGATACACCGAAGCATCCTTAGTGAAAACCTTGGAAAGCGAGGGAATTGGACGGCCCAGTACCTATGCCAGTATCATCGGCACCATTGTGGACCGGGGCTATGCCCAACTCAACAACAACTCCTTAACCCCCACCTTCACCGCCTTTGCGGTCACTGGGTTACTCGAAAAAAACTTCCCGGATTTGGTAGACACCAGCTTTACCGCCAAGATGGAGGAAACCCTCGATCATATTTCCACTGGGGAAGTGGACTGGTTGCCCTATCTGCGGCAGTTCTACTCCGGCGAAACTGGGCTGGATGGCCAAGTAAAACAGCGGCAGGACCAGATTGATCCCAACGAGGCACGAGCCATCACCCTGGAAGGGCTGGATGCGGTGATTCGGGTGGGTCGTTATGGCGCTTACCTGGAAGTTGAGAGAGAGGAAGGGCTAGTAAAAGCTTCCATTCCCCATGACCTGACCCCCGCCGATTTGGATGTGGAGCAGGTGGAACTGCTGCTGAAGCAAAAAACTGAGGGACCAGAGAAACTAGGGTTCCATTCGGAAACGGGGGAGCCGATTTATATTCTGATTGGTCCCTACGGTCCCTATGTGCAGTTGGGGGATGAATCGGAGGAAAATAAAAAGCCCAAACGGGCCTCGTTGCCCAAGAGCATGGACATGAAAACCATCACCGTGGAGGAGGCAGAGGGATTGTTGGCTTTGCCGCGTCTGCTAGGGGTTCATCCAGAAACGGAGGGTAAAATTCAGGTGGGATTGGGGCGGTTTGGTCCCTATGTGGTTCATACCAACGGGAAGGAGAAAGATTACCGATCGCTCAAAAAAGAGGACGATGTTCTCACCGTTACCCTAGAACGGGCGCTAGAACTGCTGGCCCAGCCCAAGCGGGGTCGGGGTCGCAAATCCGTTAAACCGCTGCGGGAAATTGGTCCTCACCCCGCTGACGAAGAATTGGTGGCTATTTACGATGGTCCCTATGGTCCCTACATCAAGCACGGTAAGATCAATGTGTCGGTGCCGGAGGATGAGAAGGTAGACACGATTACGATGGAGAAGGCGATCGCCCTCCTGTCCACCAAGGAAACCACTAAGGGCAAGAAAAAATCTACCCAATCCAAATCGGCGGCTAAGGCTGGGGCGGATACAGACTCAGATACCGCAATAACGAAGAAATCGACCGCGAAAAAGACCACGGCGAAATCAGCGGCGAAATCAGCGGCGAAAAAGACTACGGCAAAGAAAGCAACGGCGAAGTCCACAGATGACAGTGTGGCTAAGGCGGCTGACTTATCCGGATCGGATGCCAATGGGGCCGAGAGCAGTGGAGTGGACGGTAATGGCACTAGTACGCCGCCTAAATCCACCACGGCTAAGTCGAGCCGCAGCAGCAAGGCAAAGGGGGCTACCCCTGACAATGCATCCACACCCGCCAAGGCAAGCTAGGTGATATCACCAGAGGAATAAAGATGAATCCTTACGCGATTTTGCAGGATACACAACGGCTACGGGTCAGCGATGGGGCGATCGCGCCCCTATTGGATGGCTATGACACCACCTCCCGCCTGTTGATTCTGGTGTGGCCTCAGTTGGGGGATTTTGATAGTTTGGAGTATGCCTGGTGGTTGCGGCGGGATGCGGAGCGGTTGGTAGAGCAGGATATTACGGTACGGGCTGTGGGGATTGGCGATCGCGCTTCCGGTCAGCAATTTTGCGCCTATACCGAATTTCCTGAAGAGTGGTTATTTGTGGACCCCGCCGCCACCCTGCATCAACAACTGGGCTTGTACCCCGGCTTGCAACTGAACATTCCCGGTTTGTCCCCCGGTTGGAACGCAGGCGTAAATTTGTTGCTGATGTGTGCCGGAATGGGTAGTCCTGGTACCTTGAAGGAAGTCTTTCGGGGATATCGGGGCGATCGCACTGCCCCCCAATTAATCGCCGCCGATGAAGTTGTGAAAGCCGCCCCCTTACCTGCCCTTAAAGGTTCTGCCTTTGACGTAGCAGGTGGTACAGGCTTCCAGCGCCCCTTTGAATTGGCTACCCTGCGCTTACGTAACATGGGGGAAGCCCTGGGGCACTGGCGCACCTATGTGCC
>JAYKIC010000362.1:0-4746 GCA_035284985.1 Leptolyngbyaceae cyanobacterium | reverse complement strand
GACGGTTCGGAGCGGGTCATGGTCATAAAGAAATCCTTCAGACCCTTGGCGTAAGTCCGGCGGGTATTGGGAGACCGCTTATCCCTCAGTAGCTCCTCTAGGATGTCCTGCTCTAGGGGAACGACGGCGCTGGGGGTGGGGATAAGGTTGGGCATGGAAGAAGCTTGTGTAAGGGGTGGATTTTCACAACCTTCTTCCATAACTGTGTAACTTTTTCAGCTAAATGTAAAGGTCTTAATCCGTGTCTCAGCATGGAGTTATATTAGCCGAATTCACAAGGGTTTGGATCAAAGTATCTAGCTGTTTAAGTTTGACGGGTTTGGCCATATATTCATTGGCCCCAGCCTCTAAACACCGTTCTCGATCGCCGTCCATGGTCAGGGCCGTTACGGCAATGATGGGGACTTGGCGTAGCGTTTCCTGCTGTCGAATTTGCTGAATGGCTTCTAGGCCGTCCATTCCCGGCATTTGAATATCCATCAGAATGATATCAGGGTGTTCAGAGCAGGCTAAGGTGATCGCCTCTTGACCATTGCGGGCTAGTAAGAGACGGTATCTTTTGGCTTCTAAATAGGTAGAGAAGGTTTCCACATTGGCGGACTCATCTTCTGCTAACAACACTAAAGGCGCTGACATGGCCCTTGATTGACGCGGCTGGGTCGAAGCTGTCGTTGTCCCCAACAATGATTGGGGGGCGGAGGACATTGTCGTTTCATAGGGGAGATCGACGGTAAAACAACTCCCGGCGCCGAGTTCACTGGTCAGTCCCACTTGGCCGCCATGGAGTTCCACGATTTGTTTGACCAACGCGAGACCAAGCCCTGTGCCGGTCTGTTGGCGGTTGAGGGCGCTATCGATTTGCACAAAGGGTTTAAATAATTTAGGGATATTTTCCGGGGCGATGCCGATACCTGTATCCGTTACCGCAAAGCGCAGAGAGGCGGGGGTTTTCTCAGTGGCTGATAACCCTGAAACTGCTAGGGTCACTTTTCCCCCCTCGGGGGTAAATTTCACGGCATTGGTCAATAAATTGATCAGAACCTGCCTCATTCGGACTTCATCAACGGATAGGTCTGACAAATTCGGGGGGATTTCCGAGACTAACTGAATGCTTTTTTTGCACGCTTGCTGTTTAACGAAGGTCAGGCTGGAGGAACACAGTTGCTTGACATTAACACTGCCATATTCCAAGGTGATTTCTCCAGACCCGATTTTGGCGATATCCAGAATGTCGTTAATCAGTCTCAGAAGATGGGAGGCACTAGTTTCTGTCATCAGGACAGCTTTAAGTTGTCTCTCATTGATGGGGCCTAATATTTCCTCTTGGAGGGCTTCCATGGTGCCCAAAATGACATTGAGGGGGGTACGCAATTCATGGCTCATATTGGCCAAAAATTCGTCCTTAAGGCGAGTTGCCTCCGCTAAAGCCTGGTTGGTTTGTTTTAATTCTTGGTTGAGGCGCTGCATGGCCAAGTGGCTCTTGAGGCGGGCTTTTACCACTGGGCCTCTAAAGGGTTTGGTGATGTAATCCACTGCCCCCAGTTCAAAACCCTGAGCTTCATTGCCAGCTTCATTAAGGGCTGTGCCAAAGATGACGGGAATATTTTGGGTCAGCGGATTCTGCTTGAGTTGTTTACATACCTCGTACCCATCCATGTCCGGCATCACCACATCCAGAACAATTAAATCGGGAACAGGTTCTTTGGCCGCAAGCTGTAAGGCTTTTTCTCCGTTTTTGGCGGTAATCACCGCATAATCTGTCTGCAAAATTTCCATCAACACCAGCAGATTCTCGGCGCTGTCATCAACGATCAAGATTTTAGGTCTAGTTCCAGTTGGCATCAGTTAATCCCCTTAGCGATATAAATCGGTGATTAATTGTTGAAGTAGGACGTGAGCTGTATCGGTATCAAAATCGGCTAGACGATCGCCGATGGTTACCATGGATTCTTTGAGCGGGCTGTCAAGGTGGGGAATCAGGGCCCTGAGCGCGGCGATCGCCCTGGGTAAGTCTGCTTCTAAAAGATTAGCAATCTCGGTTAATCTGGGCACAAGTTCCGCTGGGCTTAGGGCGATGGTGGAGACCTTGGGAAGATCGTTTGCTTGGATCGTAGGGGGTAGCGCCGCCGAGATCGCCGCTAGTAGCGCTTGTAAAGCAAAGATTAACTCGGTAAATTGAGAGGCTAGTTGGTTAAGGGGCGTTTCAGACTCCCTTAATGCCGTTTCCAGGGTACTGGTCATCTGGAAAAGGGTTTCTGCACTGATATTGCCGGTGGAACCTTTGAGGTTGTGCACGAGATAAATTAGTTGCTGGCGATCGCCGGTGGCCAGGGCCGTTTGCAGTTCGGCAACGGTGGCTTGGTGGGTCAGGCAAAATAATTGCAGAATACGTTGATAGACTTCCGGGTTATTGTCCAATCTGGCTAGTCCCTGGGAAATATCCAAGCCGGGAATCTCCAACCAGGGGAGCGGATCTAGGTTCTTGGAGGCGATCGGAGTCACAGGAGCCGCCGCCACCGCTGATGCAATGTTAGCTAAAGGGGTAACGGGCACAAGCCACTTGACTAAGATGCTAAACAACTCATCGGGGACAATGGGCTTAACAATATGCTCATTCATCCCGACCTCTAGGCTTTTTTCCCGATCCCCCCGTAGGGCATGGGCCGTCATGGCAATGATGGGGACAGTGGCAAGATATCCTTGGTCGTGACTTTTGGCCCCTAACCCTAGATGGCGAATCTGCTGAGTTGTACTTAAACCATCCAAATTGGGCATTTGAATATCCATCAAAATGGCGTCGTAACGACGGTTTTGTACCTGGGTTAGGGCCCGTTGCCCCGAATCGACCACATCCACTTGCAGTCCCACACTGACTAATAATTCCTGGGCAATCTGTTGGTTTACCGCATTGTCTTCCACCACGAGCACCACTGCTCCCCCAAGCAGCGTTCGATATTGCGCCAAGGAGAGGCCAGCATTAACCGGCGAAGAAGACGGGGGGGCGGGCAGTTCCGGGTCGCTACAGCCATAAGCAAATTCCAAGTCAAACTGGAAGGTACTGCCCCGATCAACCTCACTCTCAACGGTGATTGTTCCCCCCATTAAGGAGACCAGGCGTTTACAGATAGATAGCCCTAGCCCCGTGCCACCATATCGACGGCTGATGGACAGATCAGCTTGGGTGAACGCCTCAAACAATTTCTTGGTCTGCTCCGGGGTCATGCCGATGCCCGTATCCTGTACCGAAAATCTGAGTTTGACGGTGGTTGGGATCTTTTCCAGCGCGGCGATCGCCACCCGGACACCGCCCACATCCGTAAACTTGATACCATTGCCGATCAAATTCAGCAGTATTTGACGGAGTCGCAGAGTATCGCCCCTTAAGACCGGCGGCACGTCTTCCCCTACGTCAAAGACTAATTCAATCTGTTTTTCCGCTGTTTTGGTTGCAAAAGTATTACTGAGGTAATTTAAAATCTCCTTCAATTCAAAGGGGATAATTTCCAGCTCCATTTTGCCGGACTCAATCTTCGAGAAATCAAGAATGTCGTTAATAATTTGCAGTAGGGATTGGGCTGCAATATGAATTTTATTGAGGTAATCCTGAAAGGGGGCGGGGGGATCGGCTTGTAGGGCCAAATAGGCCAGTCCCAGAATAGCGTTCATGGGAGTGCGGATTTCGTGGCTCATCAGGGCCAGAAACTCACTTTTCGTTTGGTTCGCCACCTCAGCGGCGTTAATGGCCGTCTGCAACTTTTGTTCTGCCAATTTACGATCCGTGATATCTCGGGCGGCGGCGTAAATTAAATGACCATTAGGGGTTGCCTTCCACTCTATCCAGCGATAGGAACCATCCGCACAACGATAGCGATTGGTAAACGTCTTAATCTCCTCCCCTATGCCCAAGGTTTCCATCGCTTGGAGAGTTGGCTCAACATCATCGGGGTGGACAAAGGACAAAAATCTGGCCCCTTCCAAGGTAGCGAGGGGATAGCCAAGCACTGTTTCCCACTGAGAATTCAGTCGCACAAAATACCCATCGAAATGAGCAATGCAAAGTAAATCCAATGCTAGGGAGAAAAAACGCTCAAGCTCGGCGGTTTTATGCTGTAGGTCAAGTTCTTGGCACTTACTATCAGTAATGTCATAATTAATACCTACCAGCCGACTGGGGTTACCTTGATCATCTCGCAGTACTTGGGCGATCGCCTTTACCCACCGCAATCCGCCATCTGATCGCCAAATACGGAATTCAGTATTAAAGTTTATTTCCCCTCTAGCCGCTTTTTGTAACTGAGCCTCCGCTAAATGTAAGTCATCAGGATGAACACAGGTTCTCCAATCTTCATAGGTAATGGGTCGATCCAGGTCTTGCAACCCATAAATTTCATACATTCGTCTGTCCCAAATGGCATCATTGACCAAGTCCCAGTCCCAAGTGCCAAAGCCCCCTGCTTCTAAGGCTAGGGCCAGGCGATCGCTCAGGTTTTGTAACGTCATTTCGGCTTGCTTGCGTTCTGTAATGTCTTGATTAATGCCCACCATGCGATTGGGGTTACCTTGATTATCTCGCACGACATGAAAAAATACCTGTAACCACCGCACTTCACCGTCTGGACGGCGGATACGAAACTCAGGGATAAAATCTTTCCCCCCTACCGCACTTCTTATCTGCTCCTCGACTAAATCCAAGTCATCGGGATAAACGCAATTGCGGAAGTCCTCATAGGTAACGGGTTGATCTAG
>JAYKIC010000361.1:0-7188 GCA_035284985.1 Leptolyngbyaceae cyanobacterium | reverse complement strand
CGGCATCGCCAAATGTGAGGAAATCAAATACCATCAAAAATCCGTTGACGATCAAGTACTTGGTTCGGTGCTGCCGAAATTGAAGCCGTCGCCATTCCATAAAGGCTTGCTTTTCCTGGGCAATCGGTTTCCGTCGCTGCCATTCCTGCTCTGCGGCCATGATCTCCTCTGGAGTCAAGCCCATTTCTTCGGCAATTTCAAACAGTTGGTCGCGGGATAGTTCATCAGTTTTAGTTTGGTGGGCGATCGCCAATTGCAGAATCGCGTGAATTTCTTCCTGACGATAGGTAGTAGGGCAATCAGACTGGGACATGACTCAAAGTGATGGAAGTGCGATGGTTAACCTACCTCCGTTATAGGTGATTTTGGCCAATTTGTGGGTTGTGGACAAGGAACCATAACTTTCACAATCCCGACCTTAACAATTTGAGAATCTTAATCAGAACATTAAAAAATTGTTATCCTTAGAGAAGGAACTCTTGGTTCTTTGCTCCTCACTTGCCTTTACAATGGGGTCAACATACATCATGAAATATGGAAAATATCTATTTTAATAAGTATTTCTTATTAAGACAGTAATTTTCTTGAATGTTGGTGGGTGCTATTTATCCGTTGTCGGCAGCTCAAATCACGGGAAAATAGCAATAGCATTATGTTAGGGACTGTTTACAAGCGGAGGCGCAGACGCAATGAACGCTGAAGAATCCATCATTGACACCAGTGAATCCACGGATCAGCCAGTATTGGCTAACCCTGTGGATAGTGCCGAGGCCCAACCTGTTGAGTCCCAAAACCATCCAACTCAAGACTCGTCAGCTCATACCAATTCATCAAATCATGCTATTAGTAGCAAGGAGACCATAATGGCAACGGAGCAAACGGCAGAATCTAGTGCAATTCAACTCAGCCATGGTAGTGCTGTCTTAGGCAATCGCCCGGTTGGCGACAACGGATTTGCCATCAGTGGTACCATGACTTTCTCGGGGATTCGTCCTATCGAGGTCAGTACATTAGCCGTGTACGGCACCCTGTTGGGTGGTCGTCCCATCGAAGCTAGTGACTTGGCTGTTATGGATGTGGATACGTTACCGGGACATCGCCCTATCTTCGCTAGTACACTAGCGGTTGTGGATTCGGACACGTTACCGGAGCATCGCCCGATTGAGGCTAGCCCGTCCTATTTGATGCAAGGCAGTGACACTTTGCCTAATCATCGTCCGATTGCATCCAACGCACCGGATGCTGGGGCTACGCTCATGGGTTTCCTAGACTAGTTTTTCTGAAGGTAAGGGGCACGAAGTAAAACGAGAAAATGGCGTGGGTGGAAATCGGCCACCATTAAAGCGATTTTCTGGAGTGCTTAAATTCCCGTTCCTAGCATGCACCTCTATGCCATCGCCCCAATTCCTTCAGGAAACCGGGGCGATAGGTACGATATAGTTGGGTAACGCTGTAACATAGGTTGCTGAATTAGCATGAAGTAGATTGCTAGGTGGGAAGAATGTAGACCACCCCGATGGGTTCTGGTACCTGAATAACGCTATAGATATAGGACATATCTGCCTTTATCTCTTGCTATGCTCAGTATGCCCATGCTTTGCCACAAAGTTATCAGATGTTCAATCATTTCAGGATGATTTAAGCTGATTGCAGGTACTCATCGGTAATTGTTACTGAAGGATGATGAACCACTGTTAATCCATAAGTCATGGATAGTTTGCAATTAGCTCAATTGATTGAGTGCGATCGCCACCATGTTTGGCATCCTTACTCAGCTATGCCCAATCCGCTGCCTGTATTTCCAGTGCGTTCGGCCCAAGGGGTATATTTGCACTTAGAAGATGGGCGATCGCTGATCGACGGCATGTCCTCTTGGTGGACTTGCATCCATGGCTATAATCATCCCCAGTTGAATCAGGCAGCCCAAGCGCAAATAGCGCAGATGTCCCACGTTATGTTTGGCGGACTTACCCATCAACCCGCCGTGCAACTGGCCCAGAAATTAATTCAAATTACCCCAGAACCGCTCCAGCATGTTTTCTTTAGCGATTCCGGTTCCGTTGCCGTAGACGTGGCCATGAAAATGGCAATTCAGTACTGGCATAACTGCGGTCAGCCGGATAAGCAAACATTCCTCACCATTCGCAATGGCTACCACGGCGATGTCTTCTCCGCCATGTCCGTGTGCGACCCGGTGAACGGGATGCACCATTTATTTCGCGGTATTTTGCCCCAACAGTATTTTGCCACGGCCCCCCAAATTCCCTTTGATGGCGAGTGGGATGAGGCTGATATTGCCAGTTTTGCCCAGTTGCTTGATCAGCACCACGACCACATCGCCGCTGCCATTTTTGAGCCTGTGGTCCAAGGGGCGGGTGGGATGCGCTTTTACCATCCCCAGTATGTTAAACGGGCACGGCAATTGTGTGATCAGTATGGTGTGCTGCTAATTCTGGATGAAATTGCCACAGGTTTTGGGCGATCGCGCACCCTCTTTGCCTGTGAACACGCCGGAATTGCCCCGGATATCCTCTGCATTGGCAAGGCCCTTACGGGGGGATTCATGACCCTAGCGGCCACCCTCACCACCCGCCACATCAGCGAAACCTTTGCCCAGGGTGAAGCCGGAGTATTTATGCATGGTCCCACGTTTATGGGCAATCCCCTCGCCTGTGCGGTATCCTTAGCCAATATTGAGTTGTTGGAAAGTTATGATTGGCAGGCCAAGGTAACGCAAATCGAAAACCAGTTACGGAACGAGTTAGACCCTTGCCGTACTTTGCCAGCGGTGAAGGCAGTGCGGGTGTTGGGGGCGATCGGGGTGGTGGAATTGCATCAGCCTGTGGAGATGGCGATCGTTCAACCCCAGTTGGTGGATTTGGGGGTATGGCTACGTCCCTTTGGCCGTTTGCTCTACACCATGCCGCCCTATATCATCGAGCCAGAGCAGTTGAGCAAAATTACGGCGGCAATGTCCACCGTGGCCAAAACGTTGAATTAGCAGGGGTGTTGGTGCGATCGCACTTTCTGTTTCGCCACCCAGTCAAAATGCTGGCGGAGTGCCCCATCCGCCAGCAGCACCTCCAGGGAATTGAACAATTTCGCCAAAACCATCTCATCATAGTGGCGATGAATACCCCTGTGGCACAGGCGACAAATATCCACCCCTTGATTCGGCATGGCCTTAGAAAAATTCTTTTTAAAATAGGGCCGACCATGCACTTTCTTCGGGGTGAGAGGGTGAAACGTCAGGCTCACTTGCCGTTGACAAAAGGGGCAGGTGCCTTGTTTCAATCGGCGGGAATTGCTGATTGAGTTGAATTCTGTTGGCGATCGGGAACCCATTGAAAAATTACGATAAAATAATTGTACTATTATCCGACCGTTTCGCTGGTTGTTTACCATGAACACCCTTACCTCCATTGCCCCTCCCCTCAGCCTGGAAGAATTCTTCACCTTTGAGGATGGCACCGATACCTTTTACGAACTAGAAAACGGAGAATTGCTATCCATGCCCCCGGAAAGTGAACTTAATCGCCGCATTGCATCATTTCTCTATGCTTACTTCTTAAAAATGGGAATTGGGTGGCAATGCTTGACAATGAAAACTGAGGTGGTGGTTAGTGGTTACGGTGTTACCGTGAGATTTCCAGATTTGCTAGTGTTATCGGAGGCGTTAGCCACCGCGATGGCTGGGGCAACGCGATCGACCATTATGCCCGATATGCCACCGCCCCGGTTAGTGGTAGAGGTGGTCTCCCCTGGCAAGCAAAACAGTGACCGGGATTATCGCTACAAACGCGCCCAGTATCAGGCCCGTGGCATTGGGGAATATTGGATTGTGGACCCGATCGCCCAACAGGTGACGGTGTTAGTCCTCGTGGACGGGTTGTATGAGGAGACGGTGTTCCAAGGAGAGGGGGCGATCGCCTCCCCGTTAGTCAACCCCTTGACGGCAACCCCACCCTTGACCGCTGCCCAACTCTTACACGCCGATGAGTCCGGCAACCCTTAGCTGCTAGGTCATTAAACCAATTTCTTGATCAAACCGAATTTGCTCCAAACTGCGATCGCCATACACCCCTTCAATTTGTTGCTGACAGCAATCGATGGCAAAATCGTTGAGTTCATCCGGCTCAATGCCAAACATTTCCCCAAACGTATCCGTCTGTACCCGGCAGAATCGGGGGCGATCGGCGTAAATAGAGCAGGTGCGATCGCCCTGGTTAAAATTCACACACCAGCCATCTTCCCCCACCATGCTCAAATACAGGGCCAGTTCCTCCGGTGGCAAATATTGGTCTAAGTCTGGGCGATCCGCTGGATCAAGATGGCAACACGCCCCACACTGTTTCACACATCGCCACGTTGCCATCAAATTTGCCTCCTAAATCAAAAAAATAGTGCCGAGGTATTAAGTTTCATGAGGACTCTAGCCTTCGTACCCCAGAAACGGTCTAAAAAATCATAAAGTAAACAATGGACAAACCGCTGTCGGGGTGGGCCACCTTGCATGGTAACGTTTTGGGGGCCATTCATCAGCAGTTGCAACGGAGAAATTGATGGGGATCATGTCCAATGCGGTGAAAGTAGTGGGGATTCTGAACGGTAAGGGAGGGGTTGGCAAAACGACCACCGCCATCAATCTCGCTGCCACGTTGGCAGAAACTTACACCGTGTTGCTGGTGGATACGGACCCCCAGGGGTCGGCCTCTTGGTGGACGGGACGCAGCGAAAAGGGGATGGGGTTTGATGTCAGTCAGGAAACCAATCCTACCCATCTCCAGCGACTCAAGGATATCAAGCAATATCAGGTGGTGGTGGTGGATACGCCGCCCTATCTGAATTCTGAGAGTCTGGGGGCGATCGCTCCCGTTGCCGATTATTTGCTCTTGCCTACCCCTCCTGCCCCAATGGATTTGACCGCCCTGCTCGAAACCGTCCGGACCCTGGTGAAACCTGCGGCTGTCACCTACCGAGTTTTGCTGACACGGGTTGATCCCCGCAGTGTGAATGTGGCGGTGGAGGCACAAAATACCTTGCGATCGCTCAACATTCCCGTGTGTAAAACCTATGTGCGAGCCTACAGAGCACACGAACAAGCGGCCCTCGAAGGGGTTGCCATCACTCAATGGCGCGGACGCAACGCCAGAGCCGCGCAGTCAGACTATCGTTCCGTAGCCGATGAATTACAGCAGGATTGGAGGCACTAATGGCTAAGAAACAACTAGCAGATCTAATTAAGGAAGAAGTGAGCAAAGCCACCGATGGGGATAGTGATGGAGCGATCGCCCCCACCGAATCTAGCCCATCGGGAACCGATTCCAGTGACACCGCCCAACGTAACGGCAGTTCACCCGCCACGGAAGCAACCAAACGGAAGCGATCGCCCACCAAAGCCGACCTCGAAGCCACCATCGCCGAACTGACCGCCCAGTTAGCCGCCACTCAACCCACCACCACCCATCACCAGCAACAGTTAGCCCAAGCACAACAAGACTTTGACCAACAACTCAACCAACTCAAAGCCGAACTGGCTGAAGCCAAAGCTACCATCCTGAACCTTGTGGACAATAATGCTAACGCTAAGAGCTTACAGAGCCAAATCCAATCCCTACAAACAGAACTAGCCCAAGAAAAACAGAAAGTCACCGCCCTTCAGCAAGACTTACACCAGATGGATGCCCTCAAAGCCCAACTAAACCAAGCCCAAAAGCGCATCACCCAACTCTCTGCCTCCCATTCCACGACCCCCAATCTAGCCGCTGGCCGCCCCACCGCCAAACCCCTCCGCCCCGCATCCCGCCCAACCGCGTTATCCCTGCGAAAATCGGCCAATTCGCCCCAGATGCCCCCATCCGATTCAACCCGTCCAGACAAGTTCTTGAGCACGGAATCCAAGTTTAACCGCATGCGAAAAGGCTCCATTGGCCAAAAACAGCCCATTAGCAAACTTTCGGACAACGAAATTGGCTGGTTTGACTAACCTCTCCCTGCCTACCTTGGCAACGCTACACTAAAGCCATCACCATGATCAATGGCGTGGAACAACGTCTCGACGACAAGATCAACGGCGTGGGGCAGAGCCTAGAGACCAAGATTGATGGGGTTGAGAAAAAACTGGAGAACAAAATCGATGCGGTTCAGAAGAATATGGACGATCGCTCCGAAAGCCAGAACAAGCGCATGGAAAATGCAGAGTTTATCAGCCGTAGCGTCGTCGTAGCGTTGACAGTGGGCTTCTTCGGTGGCTTGGCCAATCTGCTGTGCTTCTCTGACAACCCTTGATGGTTGCACCCAACTTTAGCCCCGCATCATCCCAGGATAAACCGTAGCTCCATATAAAACCCAAGGTTTAAATAAAGCTACGGTTTTGGGTATTCTTACGCAGTTTATGGACTGATCGACTACAACCATTAAATCCAAAATTACTGAAAAAAAATTGCAGGGGGTGATCGTTAATGGTCGATAGATGGGCAAGTTATAACTAGGAGTTAGAAATCCATTACCCGCAACTCTAAGGAGATTACTTCAAATGAAAACTGAACTAAAAGCAAAGTACATCCAGCACTTGATCAACAAAAAGAACAACGATGAAGGTTTCACCCTAATCGAACTTCTGGTCGTTATCATCATCATCGGTATTCTGTCTGCTATTGCTCTGCCTTCCTTCTTGAACCAAGCCAACAAAGCGAAGGAATCTGAAGCCAAGACCTACGTTGGTTCTATGAACCGGGGCCAGCAAGCCTTCTACACCGAGAATGGTAAGTTTACATCAGGCATTGATGACTTAGGAGTTGGTATTCAAACAGGCACAGACAACTATTCCTACACTACAGTCTCATCTGGATCAGGCACAGCCGCTAAGGCACTTAGCAAAGGTACACCGGGCTCTGCCACTGTACTACGGGGCTTTACCGGAGGAGTTACATTGAGCGGATCGGGGAGCGCTTTGACCTCCATTGCTTATCTTTGCGATGGTACCGGTGCCCTTCATACTCCAACCGACTGTACTAGCTGATATACTCGTTTTATTTGCTACGGAGTGGGTCTGACGAGAATGCATTTATGTTTCTCCTACCCACTAGCGTAGTGAGCGATTAAGTCGGCTAAGCAAAATCCTTAACTTTTTACCCTAAGGAAGTATGTTTTATGAACGAAAGTTGTTGGAGAAATGTTCTCTGATAG
>JAYKIC010000360.1:0-3940 GCA_035284985.1 Leptolyngbyaceae cyanobacterium | reverse complement strand
GTAGTTTTACCATTTTTCAACAGGGGCGGAGAATGACCATTAATCAAAAAGATATTCTCAAACAAATTAGAGATTTATTGCCCACTACTGATGCTTGTCGGGTATTGTTGGTGTTAGTTGAGCCGCTCGAAGCTGAACTGCCGCGCCTCCAAACAGAAGCCCTGTCTGAGTTCACCCAATCTTGGCATCGCAGCGAACGCATGTATTTATATTGGGTTACGCCCAAGCATAGCTCTCGATGCGAGGAGAACAAGCTAAACTCAGCTGTCTAAACTCAGCTGTCTAAACTCAGCAGTAAGATAAGCTATAGGCCAAATATTTAAACCTTTAAGGACTAGGAAACAGGTATACAATGACCCGTTGGCGTGCCTTATTGCAATCCCCGCAAACCCTTTTTAAGGCCAGTCTGTCCCAGCAGATTGTGCTGTGGGTTTTTGCTAGCATTATTACGATTGA
The DNA here is from genome assembly GCA_035284985.1 of Leptolyngbyaceae cyanobacterium. Lineage (GTDB taxonomy): Bacteria > Cyanobacteriota > Cyanobacteriia > CAKZMO01 > CAKZMO01 > JAAHGY01. The sequence continues at coordinate 3,484 of JAYKIC010000360.1, read as the reverse complement.
AGTTATTATCCTAGTGCCCTCAGTGTATCGTCGCCAGCACGAATTGCTTCAGAATTTGCGGGAAATCTCTGCGGCTAAAGCCTCTGGTATTTTGGATATGAAACCCACCTATGCATCGGATGCAGAACTTTTGGAGTATATCAGCTATACCCAAAATAATAAGGTGGTGTTGGGGGGGCGGTTGTATGCTAACGGTCGGGAAGTGGGGACGTTTGGCGAACCGCCGGATCTGACTTGGGCCGATATTGTCAACCGGAAAACCGTTGATTTTCAGCGGGCCAAGGCTCGCTACGATGCGGTTTGGCAAATGTCTTCCCTGGCTGCTCCTTATACGTTGGTCATTCGCCATGATGCCTCATTCGTCAATCGAGAGTTCTACTACTTTATTCTGCGTATTTCTGGATTGGTCGTGATTATTTCCATATTTGTGACTGGAGCGACGATGGTTATCCTTAATCGTATGGTGATCACGCCTATTTGTCGGTTGCGCCAAGATTTGGTGTACGCAGGGGATGTGATTAGTCGGGAGGAGCTAGATCCGTTACCCCGGTTCATGTCGATTCCAACCCAGCGGAGGGATGAGTTGGGGGAGGTGACGATGGCATTTGGTCAGATGATTGATCAAATTGCTAAGGCGATCGCCCAACGGAAGCAAGCAGAAAAAACGATCGAGCGGTTGGCGGAAATTGGTGAACTTTCGTCGATGATTGTGCATGAAGTGCGGAATCCGCTGACGACAGTGTTGATGGGGCTACATTCTTTTCGCAATATGGACTTGAGCGATCGCGCCCGCACCCGATTAACCCTAGCCCTAGAAGAATCAGAGCGGCTCCAACGGCTGCTGAACGAAATTTTGATGTACGCCAAGGAGCAGACCTTGGAGTTGGAACCCTTGAACCTAAACGAGATGGTGACGGAATTGGCCACCGCCCTCAGGGACCAACCGGGGGTGTGCGATCGCCACCTCCACCTCAGCCTTAGTCCTCAACCTGTTTGGATTCAAGCCGATCGAGACAAGCTCAAGCAAGTTTGCATTAACTTAGTCAGCAATGCCTGCGAAGCGGTCCGCGATGGTGAAACGATTGCCTGGAGCGTGATGTCAAGCGATCGCCCTGGATATACTCACATCTGCATCCACAATGGCGGTGATCCGATCCCCGCCGACATCCTGCCCAAACTCACCCGACCCTTTTTCACCACCAAGTCATCTGGCAATGGTCTGGGACTCGCCATCACTAAACGGATCATCGAAGCCCACAGTGGTCGCTTATGGATTGAATCAACCCAAGAAACCGGAACAACGGTCACGGTCTGTTTACCCTGTCTACCGACAGCCCCTCACGGTTTAGACCCTACTTTGGTTCAGCCGCAGAACCCACAGCCCGGTGCCTAGGCTGATTAAGCACACCGTCATCCTGATGAATCTTACTTTGGATATATTTCTGGCCTGATGTTTTGAGATACCATGATGTCCAAAGCTGAATGTCATGTTTCCTTGAAAAAATATCCCGCTCACCCGTCTCCCTAAATCACGGATTTGTGATTTTTAATCCGCAAAAACTTTTTTCATTTTGACTAATTTCTTGACCATCAGGTAATTCAAGCAGGTAAAAATATGTCTAGTCAATCAGGTGAAGGGTTGTACATTGCGCTGATCAGTGTGCATGGCTTGATTCGGGGCCATAACTTGGAACTGGGTCGTGATGCTGACACCGGAGGACAGACGAAATACGTTGTGGAGCTGGCCCGTGCCCTGGCTAAATGTCCGGGGGTGGCTGCGGTTGATCTATTTACCCGCTTAATCAAGGCTCCTGAGGTGGATGATGACTACGGCCAGGAAATTGAGCTTTTGGCAGACAAGGCAAGGTTGGTGCGAATTATGGCTGGTCCGCCAGAAGAGTACATTCCTAAGGAGTCCCTCTGGGATCATCTTGATAATTTTGTCGATAATATCTTGGATTTTATCCGACAGTCCGATCGCGAGCTGAATTTGGTCCATAGTCACTATGCTGATGCCGGATATGTGGGTTGTCGATTAGCCCATATCCTTGGTATTCCCCTTGTGCATACGGGACATTCCTTGGGACGGGTGAAACGCCAACGGCTTTTAGCTAATGGCCTTTCCTCTGATGATATTGACCAGCGCTATAATATGCTACGTCGGATTGAAGCGGAGGAAATGACCCTCACAACTGCGGAACGGGTGATTACCAGCACCAACCAAGAAATTGAGAAGCAGTATGAATTGTATGACTGTTATCAACCGGAGCGGATGCGGGTGATTCCGCCGGGGACGGATTTGACCCTGTTCTATCCCCCTAAAGGGAAGGAATGGGATACGGCGATCGCCCAAGAAATCCGCCGTTTCTTGCAGGAACCGGATAAACCCTTGATCCTAGCCCTATCCCGTCCCGATGCTCGGAAAAATATAGGCGCGTTGGTGGATGCCTACGGTAGCTCCCAACGGCTGCAAGAACGGGCCAATTTGCTGATTGTGGCGGGGAATCGGCATGATATCAGTGAAATGGATGAGGGGGCACAGGAGGTTCTCACCGATCTGTTGGTGGCGATCGACCGCTACGATCTCTATGGCAAAGTAGCCTATCCCAAACACCATCAGGCGGATGAAGTGCCCGTCATTTATCGGATGGCCTCCCTCTCCCAAGGGGTATTTGTCAATCCAGCCCTGACGGAACCCTTTGGTTTGACCCTGATTGAAGCCGCTGCCAGTGGTTTGCCCATCGTCGCTACGGAGGATGGGGGGCCTCGTGATATTATCCGCAATTGCAACAACGGCATTTTGATTGACCCGCTGGACAGCGATACCATCGTGGATGCCTTGCTGAAACTGCTGGAGAATCCTGAAGAGCGGCAGCGACGGGCTACCAATGGATTAAATAGCGTGGGGAAATATTATTCTTGGGATGCCCATGCCACTCGATATTTGACCGCCATTCGACCCCTTGTTGATAAAACGGAGGAGGTGCCCCAGGTGTCGTTGGTGCGGCGCTCGATGCTGTATCGCGATCGCGCCATCTTCAGCGATCTCGATCAGAATCTCCTGGGTAGTCCTGCCGAACTGCCCCAGTTTATCGAAACCTTGCGCCGAAATCGTCGATCCACCGCCTTTGGCATTGCTACCGGACGACGACTGGATAGCACCCTCAAAGCCCTACAACACTATGGCATCCCCAAACCCGATATCTTAATTACCAGTGGTGGCACCGCCATTCATTACAATCCCGACTTGACCGAAGATACCTGGTGGCCCCAGCATATTGACCGCCGTTGGACTCCAAAAGAAGTGCGCCGTGCCCTGAATGGTCTACCCGGCCTTGAATTGCAACCCAAGGAACGGCAAAGTCGATTCAAAATTAGCTATTTTTACGATGCCGCTGTGGCCCCACCCGTGGAGGACATTAATAGTATCCTTTATCAGGAAGATTTGGCAGTTAATGTGGTTCTTTCCTTTGGCCAATACCTG
>JAYKIC010000359.1:0-2757 GCA_035284985.1 Leptolyngbyaceae cyanobacterium | reverse complement strand
TAAATCCCTTCTCCCAAAAGGGGAGAAGGGACTTCAAACCAGGTTCTTGGGTCGAAAGCCCCTCTCCCGCTCTGGGAGAGGGGTTGGGGTGAGGGCTGTTTGAGTTTTGTCAGTCAATCAGCATTCTATGAGGCCATCAAGAACCCAGTCGTGAATTGTCATAGAGTGAGGATAGAGACTGGGTGGGGACAAATTCTGGGATAGTCATAGGCGATTCCTATGCTTTGTGACAGAATCCCATGTAATTCCTTAAACCGTTATAAAATCATCAGGTCAGCCGCTACACTGTGGATGACTGGATTTGTATGGCTCATGGTTGAGGAGCGAATTCTCTATGGATGCGGCGGCACTCTGGCAGCGTTATCAAGATTGGCTATATTACAGCGATGCATTAGGATTCTACGTGGATATTAGCCGAATGAGCTTTACGGATGAGGATGTGGCCTCATTGCGTCCTAAGTTTGACAAGGCATTTGCGGATATGGTGGCACTAGAGCGGGGGGCGATCGCCAATCCTGATGAGAATCGGATGGTGGGGCACTACTGGTTACGGAATGCGGATTTAGCCCCCAATGCCGATTTCAAACGGGACATCACTGAAACGCTGGAAAATATTAAAACCTTTGCGCGGAAGGTTCACGATGGCGAAGTGCGCCCGCCCCAAGCCCAGTTGTTCACTGATGTGCTATCCATTGGCATCGGCGGGTCGGCCCTTGGACCCCAGTTTGTCGCCCAAGCCTTGGCGGCGGTAAATCCCAAGCTCAACATACACTTTATTGATAACACGGACCCGGCTGGCATCGATCGGATACTGGCCAGTCTTAAAGAGCGCTTGTCTAGCACCTTGGTGATTACCATTTCCAAGTCGGGGGGTACCCCGGAAACCCGCAATGGGATGTTGGAGGTCAAAAATGCTTTTGAAAAGCGGGGGCTGAATTTTTCCCAGCAGGCGATCGCCATCACCGGGGTGGGCAGTAAGTTGGATGAACAAGCTAAACGAGAAGGCTGGTTGGCCCGATTTCCCATGCACGACTGGGTGGGAGGCCGCACCTCTGAACTGTCTGCCGTGGGTTTGCTTCCCGCCGCCCTCCAAGGCATCGACATTCAAGCCATGCTAGACGGGGCTAAGGCAATGGATGAGTTGACCCGTGTGCCGTCTCTCAAGGAAAATCCCGCTGCTTTGTTGACGCTGGCTTGGTACACCAGCGGTCAGGGTAAAGGTCTGAAAGACATGGTAATCCTGCCTTACAAGGATAGTCTGCTGTTGTTTAGCCGCTATCTTCAACAGTTGGTGATGGAATCCCTCGGCAAGGAAAAGGATTTGGATGGCAATACAGTCCACCAAGGCATTGCGGTTTACGGCAACAAGGGATCGACGGATCAACATGCCTATGTGCAGCAACTGCGGGAAGGGGTGAATAACTTCTTCATGACGTTTATTGAGGTGTTGAGCGATCGGGATGGTGATTCCTGCCAGGTGGAGACGGGCGTGACCAGTGGGGATTATCTTTCAGGATTGTTGCAAGGTACCCGCCAAGCCTTGTTTGAAAATCAGCGGGAATCCGTCACCGTAACCATTCCTGTGGTCAATGCTTACAATGTGGGCGCGTTGATTGCTCTGTATGAACGGGCGGTGAGCTTTTACGCTTCCTTGGTGAATATTAATGCCTACCATCAACCGGGGGTGGAAGCGGGGAAAAAGGCGGCGGCTTCGGTGCTGGAGTTGCAGCGGCAAATTGTGGCGGCGCTGGAGTCGTCCAATCAGCGGGAAATGTCCCTGACCCAATTGGTGGAAACGTTGCAATGTCCCGATAAAATTGAGAGTGTCTATAAAATTGTCCGTCATTTAGCGGCGAATCAGCGGAAAGTGGCACTCAAAGGGGATTTGGGTCAGCCTGCTAGTCTGGTGATTACGACGATTTGATCTGCTATGAAACTTCAATCACCCACGCTTATTTTGGTGTTTGTTGCGATCGCCCTGGGTGGATTTGTCGCGGCGCTGGAAGTGTTCCAGGGCAAGGCTGATCCAACGAGGGGCGATCGCCAAATTTTGTTCGAGTTCACCGAAGCAGAGGTGGAGCGGCTGACGGTGACAACGCCGGATCAGGAACTCCAGTTTGTTAAGGCGGGGGATCAGTGGCAAATGCGTTTGCCCTCCCTAGCTCCTGCAAATGAGGCCACTGTAACCTTTCTGCTCAGTTTGATCGCAAGTGCAGAGAGCGATCGCCTCTTTGAGGTGGAACCAGAGAATCTGCGGGACTTTGGCTTTAGTCCTCCCCTCGCCACCATCGAAGTAGAGCTAGAAAACGACGACACCCATCAGCTAATTTTGGGCGCTTACGACTTTGACCGTAGCAATATTTATGCTCAAACGGACAGCACTTTGATGTCTGCGGCTGCACCGGAGTCAGCCGAGGAATCTGAATCACAGGAAGAATCTACGGATACAGATGGGGCGGAGATTTCAACGGAACCCGTAGAGGTGTTCATCGTCTCCCCCAGCTTTGAAACCGCCATCAATCGTCCCCTGGAGGACTGGTTACAGCCAGAGGAATCCGACCCTGCTCCAGAAGAGTCTGACTCGGAAGCGCCGGAGGCAGCATCCCCTGAGGTGGACGCACCTGAGATCAGAGAGCCTGACCCGAGCGATTCTTAGGAATTCCACCTTACCGCCTCGCAATGACTGGATAGACTTTTTCTGCTAGCTCCTAATTTATTGGCGGGCGGGGCGGATAGAAAACGAGTTTTTCATTTCGT
>JAYKIC010000358.1:0-4312 GCA_035284985.1 Leptolyngbyaceae cyanobacterium | reverse complement strand
TTTGAAGGCGTTGCCACCGTTGTGACCCGCCTATTTAACCTTATCCAACCGGATCGGGCTTATTTTGGCGAGAAAGATGCCCAACAACTCGCCATTTTGCGCCAACTGGTGCAGGATCTAAAACTTCCGGTGGAATTGGTGGGCTGTCCCATCGTGCGGGAACCCAGTGGGTTAGCCTTGAGTTCCCGTAACCAATATTTAAGTGAGGCGCAAAAAGGGCAGGCCGTGGTGCTGTATCGGGGGCTTAAACGGGCGGAATCCCTATTTCACCAGGGGCAACTCCAGGGGGCGGCCTTGATTGATGCGGTGCAAGCCGAAATTGCCACGGTTCCGGCGATCGCCTTGGAATATGTGGAACTGGTTCATCCCCGGACGCTCAATCCACTGGAAATTGTGGACGATCAAGGTCTGTTGGCGATCGCCGTTCGCATTGGCACTACCCGCTTAATTGACAATATTCTGTTGAACAACCGTCGCCCTATTATCGCCATTGATGGTCCGGCAGGGGCGGGAAAATCCACCGTGGCGCGGCAGGTGGCGCAAATCTTGGATCTGCTGTATTTGGATACGGGGGCCATGTATCGGGCTGTCACCTGGCTGGTGCTACAGTCAGGAGTGGATTTGGCCGATGAACCCGCGATCGCTGAACTGGTGAGCCAATGCCGGATTAAACTGGTAGCCAATCCCAACCAGCCCGAAACTCCGGCCAATGGACCCCCTTGCCAGGTGTGGGTGAATAACCAGGATGTTACCCAAATGATTCGCACCCCGGAAGTGACCGCGAAGGTGTCGGCGATCGCCGCCCAGGGTGCAGTCCGGCAAATCCTTGTCCAACAACAGCAACGGCAGGGCCAAAAGGGTGGCATCGTCCTAGATGGGCGTGATATTGGCACCCATGTGTTCCCCGATGCCGAATTAAAGGTATTTCTGACCGCCACCGTGCAAGAACGGGCACGACGGCGGCAGTTAGATTTACAACAGCAGGGCTACAGCGATATTAACCTGGCGGAATTAGAAGCCACCATTCAACAGCGGGATCACCAAGATAGTACCCGCGCCATTTCGCCTCTCCGCAAAGCAATCGATGCCATTGAAATTGACACGGATGATTTAACGATTGATGAAGTAACCACCCAAATAGTGGAGCTTTATCAGCAAATTGTGGCCCAAAAAACAGAGGGTGAATGGTCCTAAGTCCTCATCAATATCCTCACTCAGATTTATGGTCCAGTGTGCCGCCTCTACCGTACTTATACTTATTGCAGGAGCACACCATTATACTTATCAGTATCGGTATTCTCCAGCCAAACGTAAGTTAAATCACCTTATTTATAGTTTCATTACATTTGGTGTTATCTGGTGCCAGGGTGGGGTTAATTGACGGATAGCGATCGCTAAAATAAGTAACCGCTATCGGAAAGCAACCGTTATTAGAAAGCAACCATTATTGAAAGCAACCGTGATCAGACGGATTACAAACGTATTGTATAAACCTATCGTCGAGGTATCACAACGATATCGCATAGTCCATCCGTATGAATTGGTATTGACACACTTGAGGAGTCAGACGAATGGGGTCATTTAATGATCTACCCAACAATCCAGAGTCAGACAAAACTGCATCTGAGCAGCTAATTGACGACATTAGACAAAACCTACAGCAGCTTAAACAGGATCTCGTGGGCGAGTTGACTGCCGACGTAGGGCGGCTTCAAGCAGAAAAAGTGGAGTTGCTCAGTAGTATTAATGAGTTAAAGCGCGAACAGAAAGTCCTTCAAGCTCAGCAAAAAACCTTGCTGTCACAGCAGCAAATTGCCCAACAAAAGCTATGGGCAAAACAACTATCGGAAGCATTGGCCAATCGCCTATATGTTTTGTTGGCCCAGCGCATCGATCAGCGGGCGATGGAGAATGAAAGCTACGGCAACGTTCCACCCTGGACGATGCCGGAGGCAGGGCTAACGCCTCCCCTTGCTATCACTGCCAACAAGGATACGCAACAAGCTTTGCAAACTTTAAATCAAAAGGTAAATTCCGCATTAGCCTCGGTGCAAAGTGACCTGAATCAACCTAATAGTGTCCTGATTCAGCAATTGAGCCAGGGGGAAAATCCTGATGTTCAGGGTGAAGTTCTCCTAAACCAATTAGTCGATCGATTGAAGATCCAACTCCGCTCACAGGCCCCATCGTCACCCTCATCCCTGCCAAGCAATGGCGGTGTGCCCTTGCAACAGCTACCTGCTGCGACTCAGGGGCTTCCCCCGATGGCATCAACTCCGCCTAAGCCGGAACAGCTCCCCTTTGTGGAGCGCATGGCACAGCAGTTCAATTTAAGCCATTTTCAATTGGGGGTCGTACTAGTCCTGTTGTCTACCATTTCCCTTTCACTACACAATGTGGTGGTGGGTATTATCGGCAACGAAAGCAGTCTTTTCAGCCGTTTACCCACCATTGGCGGGGTTGTCACCCTTGCTTCGTTAGATAGTTCGCTCTTGTTGCTGTTACTGCGGATGGTTGTGGTGCTGCCGTTGATGGTGCTGTTGTCCACCTTTCTCTATCCCCCAGCATGGAGCGATATTAAGTCTTTTTTGCAGGCTAAGGATCGCAGGCTATTAGCAACGGTGGTCGGCAGTGGAGCTTTTCTTTTTTCCTCCCAAGTTCTGATTTATATTGCCATTGGGCAGGTTGGTCCTGGGATTGCTGTTACCTTACTCTTTGTGTATCCGATTATCACGGTGCCCCTCGCCTGGTTTTTCTTTAGCGATCGCCCCACTCCCCTCCGCTGGTTGGTCCTGACGGGTGTGTTTTTTGGCATTGTTCTGACTATGAATATCCTGAAACCGGGGCAACTGGGTAATCCTTTGGCTAATCTCAGTGGTGGCGGTATTGGGATTGCGCTGCTATCCGGGGTCTTTTTTGCCATGTATTTGATCTCGATGCAACTGAGCTTCCGCAAATTGCATCCAGTTCCCGTCAGTGTGATTCAGTTTTTCACCATCTTTGTCCTCACCAGTCTCATCCTGATTGTCTTTCCCACTAACCCGGACAATATCAATTTGTCGAGCAAGCTGGGGTTGTTTATTGGAGCGCTTGTTTTAGGAGGCTTAACCTTATCGGGCTACCTGCTCAATAACTTTGGTATTCGCTACATGGGTGCGGCACGGGCTTCCATCATTGCCTCTAGTGGTCCTGCATTGACGGCACTGTTGGGATGGATCATGGTGCCCGAGCGCTTTAGTCTTCAGCTTGTGCAATGGCTTGGCATTTTGCTGGTGACAGTGTGTGTGGCATCCTTGAGCCTAGAGCGCTTGTTTATGCAGCAAAAACAGACCTCTAAAAGTTAGGGGTGCTCAAAGATAGGGCAATCGCCCCCAATGCTGTAACCCTTACATTTGATGACCCCTTGATCAAATTAGTGAAACCCTGGCCCCCTAATCCAGGGTTTCCACTTGCTGAATGGCGGTTTGGGGTGGGAGCGATCGCTCAATCACAGCCTCAATTCCCGGTAAATACTGATCCATTGTCAGCACATTGTTGTAGGCGATCGCACTCATCAGGGCAGGGGTTAATCGACTCCCCTCCAGATCAATACTCGTTTTGTAGCGCAATTCTCCACTATCCAAATCTAGTTCAAAATTGCCTACTACCAATCCATAGTTGGCACGGGTGATAAATAGGGCGATCGCCTCCCGTCGTGCTGCTGGAACCATCGGACCATAGAGGGAATAGAAAACCAATCGCTGATCCCCATCATGGGCCTCCGCTCGACAGAGCCATCGCCCATGATCGCCCTGGAATGTGGTGTATAGGGTGGGCGATCGCTCTTCTTTAATCAGCGGCCATTCATCCTCCTCAAAAAAGTTGAGCATGGCATCATAAATTGGCCTTAATTCACCATCGGGAATTTCAAGCCGCTGGCGAGTCGGCCATCTTTTCAAGTAATCCCGCAAATTTTCCAACAGTTCCGATGCCTTTGACCGTTTACTCATAGCCCCTGCAACTGAAGTAGCCCCATAGCAATAACATATATTGTAATTGTGCCATCAACCAATTATGAATCGACGATTTAGCAAGGTTGAAGGGTTGGGATTGAAGGTTAACTTGGTGTTTTTTGAACCAGATAATTTCCTTTGCTATAGCCAAAAAGCGGGGAAAGAATCCCCAAATACCATCCCTAAAATTATGGTGGACTAGTAATTTTAACGCAGATTTTTTTTGTGTTTAGGAATACTACGGGAGGACATCTTTATCTGAGGATAAGACATTATCAGCATACCCAACCCTATCATTGAAATGATCTAAATATCCCTTG
>JAYKIC010000357.1:0-5451 GCA_035284985.1 Leptolyngbyaceae cyanobacterium | reverse complement strand
GGATACCCGTGAGTTGGTGGACCCCGACTCCATTGATATCGGCTTCCATTTGCCAGGGTTTAGCCATCGCTTCCAAAGCCGCAGCATTTTGGTGCAAATTCGCCTGTGTAGCGATCGCGAACTCACCCCCCCAACCAACCCCAATCTCGTCCTCGACCTCCGCGCCATTGGCACCGAAATTGCCGGATTCGATCACCGGGGCAAACAATGGCAACTCTCCACCATCGATCGATGGCAAGTCGAAGGCAACGCCTCCCCCAGTTCCGAAATCCAAGACAAACTCAGACGATTTTGTCGGCACGTTTTTGAGCTGTTTAACGGTCCCCACCCCGACCACTCACCCCCCAATCCTTAAATACCCCGTTCCGATCCGCCACTCCGTTAATGCCTGTTTGACCCCTCAAAGCATCCCTTGTCAAACAGGCGCTCCCACAAACTATTCCATCAACCCACCGCCAATGTAAATTTTTCCCAAAAAACATTAAGCAATGCAACGGGGATGCCATTCAGCTATTTCCCCGATTTAAAGTAATGTCGCAAAGCTTAAGAATGTCTGTAAACTATGCACGGGAACCAGTTCAGCCCTCTAAACATGATAGTGTCAGGCAAAGCATAAGTGATAAAGTACATAAAAGTCCGTACTTAAATATCTACCTTTACTACTCTTAGAATTGAAGAGGTATTTATCACTTGGGCAAACTAAATACAGAGACAATATCTAGCATAGTATTGCGGGGATAGGATTGCAGAGTATATTACAGGGCTATTGTGCATCCCTGATGTTGCGATGAGATCCCCCCTAAGTAGCGGTGCAAATGTTATAAGAATCGTTGCGTTAACGGAGCGTAAGTCAATTGGAAGCGAACAAAGAAAAAATCTTGGTTGTGGACGATGAAGCCAGCATTCGACGGATTTTAGAAACCCGGTTGTCGATGATTGGCTATGACGTGGTCACAGCCGCTGATGGTGAGGAAGCGCTAGACACGTTTCGAGATGCAATCCCTGACCTGGTTGTGTTGGATGTGATGATGCCCAAGTTGGATGGATATGGTGTTTGTCAGGAACTCCGCAAAGAATCTGACGTACCCATTATCATGCTGACAGCCCTTGGGGATGTGGCCGATCGGATTACGGGCTTAGAATTAGGGGCCGATGACTATGTGGTCAAACCCTTTTCGCCCAAAGAATTGGAAGCCCGAATTCGATCTGTGTTGCGTCGGGTAGACAAAGCCACCAATACGGGCATTCCCAGTTCCGGCATTATTCAGGTGGGTAACTTACGAATTGATACAAACAAACGCCAAGTTTATAAAGGGGGCGAACGGATTCGGTTAACGGGAATGGAATTTAGTTTGCTGGAATTGTTGGTGGGGCGATCGGGTGAACCTTTCTCCCGATCGGAAATTTTGCAGGAGGTATGGGGTTATACTCCAGAACGTCACGTTGACACACGGGTGGTTGATGTTCACATTTCCCGACTACGGGCCAAGTTAGAAGATGACCCAAGCAATCCTGAATTAATTCTCACGGCACGGGGGACAGGGTACCTGTTTCAGCGGATTGTAGAACCGGGAGAAGAACCATAGGTCGGGCGTTTGAATCCCGCTCCTTTGTTCGAGTTGTACGTTGGCAAAAGGGCTTTGTCGCCAAAATGGTTGGGGTTTGTGGTTGTGAGGGGGAGTCCATCTGATAAGATCTTTGAGGCTTTCTTAATCACAAGGTCCAATGGGGTCAACTCAAGTACGAATCGCACTAGATGCGATGGGGGGCGACTATGCTCCTGACGAAATTGTTATCGGTGCAGTTAAAGCGCGGGATGAGTTGGGGGTAAAGGTGCTGCTAGTTGGCGACCCCCAGGCGATCGCCGCTGCTCTTAATGCCAACGGCTATGACTCAGCAGGCATGGAAGTGGTTGTGGCTGAGGACGTGATTGGCATGGACGAGGAACCCTTGCAAGCCGTTCGGCGGAAGCGAAACTCATCCATTAACGTTGCGATGGATTTGGTCAAGCAAGAAAAGGCTGATGCCGTGATTTCCGCTGGGCATTCCGGTGCAGTCATGGCCTCCGCCCTATTGCGCCTGGGACGACTAAAAGGAATCGATCGCCCTGCCATCGGGGCGGTGTTTCCCACGGTCCAATCGGACAAGCCCGTTTTAATTCTAGATGTGGGGGCCAACGTGGACTGTCGGCCTAAATTTTTGGAGCAGTTTGCCGTCATGGGGTCCGTCTACTCCCGCAGCGTTTTGGGCAGTCCTGACCCCCAAGTTGGGCTACTCAATATCGGGGAAGAAGCGTCGAAGGGCAACGATTTAGCCCTGCGAACCTATAGCCGTTTGGAGAAAAATACAGCCATTTCCTTTAAAGGCAATGCGGAAGGGCGGGATGTACTGTCCGGTGAATTTGATGTGGTTGTTTGTGATGGTTTTGTGGGCAACGTGCTGCTTAAGTTTGCTGAGTCGGTGGGGGCATCCCTATTGCAGATCATCAAAGAAGAACTGCCCAAGGGGGTGAATGGCAAGATGGGCGCTGCTTTACTCAAGCCCAACTTGCGTCAGATTAAGCGCCGCATGGATCACGCAGAATATGGGGGGGGGCTACTCTTAGGGGTGAATGGCATCTGCATTATTGGTCATGGCAGTTCCCGTGCAGCTTCGATTTTTAATGCAATTCGCATCGCCAAAGAAGCGGTGGATCAGCAGGTTCTAGCACAAATGCAAACGTTGCATCAAAAAGTGGCGGCCATTGCGGCTGAGGCTTCTGAGGATGAGTAGCGATCGCCAACCCATAATTATCAGCTGTAATCATTAAAATTAGCGAATCAGCACGAGGGCGGAGAGTTAGGATGGAAAATTTCAGGCATGGTGTAGCAATCCGAGGCAGTGGGTCAGCCACGCCGACCCAGGCATTGGACAATGCCGGGATGAGTCAGGTGGTGGACACCTCCGATGAATGGATTGCCTCCCGCACAGGCATCCAGCAACGACGATTAACCGCCCCATCAGAATCCCTGGTGTCCTTGGCTACCCAGGCGGCGCAAGCGGCGATCGCCAGTGCTAACATCCAAGCCAGCGACATCGATTTAGTCATCCTGGCCACCTCCACCCCCGATGACTTGTTTGGCAGTGCCAGCAAGGTGCAAGCGGCCATTGGTGCCACCCAGGCAGTGGCGTTTGACCTGACGGCAGCTTGTTCTGGGTTCATCTTTGGCATGGTGACAGCGGCTCAGTTTATCCGCACCGGAGCCTATCAGACCGTACTGTTGATTGGGGCAGATGTCCTATCCCGCTGGGTAGACTGGAGCGATCGCCGCACCTGTGTTCTGTTTGGCGATGGAGCCGGGGCGGTGATTATGCAACACAACGAGAGCGATCGCCTTCTAGGGTTTGAACTCCGCAGCGATGGCACCCAAAATGCCTGTTTAACCCTGGGTTACACCAGTGAGAGCAAAGAACTGATCGACGGCATCACCGTGGAACAGGGCACCTTTTCCTCCATTGACATGAAAGGGCAAGACGTATATAAATTTGCGGTGCGCCAAGTGCCAGACGTAGTGAGCAAAGCCCTGCACCATGCCGAATTAGTGGTGGAAGATGTGGACTGGCTACTGCTACATCAGGCCAACCAACGCATTCTCGATGCAGCCGCCCAACGCCTGGGAATCCCTAGCGAAAAAGTAATTAGCAACATGGCCCATTATGGCAACACCTCCGCTGCATCCATTCCCATTGCCTTAGATGAATATGTTCGTAAAGGAATGATTAAACCAGGTGATATAATTGCATCCGCTGGCTTTGGTGCTGGCTTAACCTGGGGCGCAGCAATTTTCCAGTGGGGATAAAGTAATGACAACAACGGCATGGGTATTTCCGGGGCAAGGATCACAGGAGATGGGCATGGGGGGCGATTTGATGTCCATGCCCCTAGCCCAGCAACGATTTCAGCAAGCAGAAGCCATCTTAGGCTGGTCAGTCTTTGATATTTGCCAAAGTGAAGACGATAAGGTATCTAGCACCCTGTATACCCAGCCAAGTTTGTATGTCGTTGAAAGTATTTTGGCCGATTTGTTAATGGAACAAGGACATACCCCCCATTTTGTGGCTGGCCATAGTTTAGGGGAATATGTAGCGCTATACGTGGCCCGCGTCTTTGATTTTGAGGCGGGGCTGAAGCTGGTGCAACAGCGGTCCCAATTGATGAGTCAAGCCTCTGAAGGCACGATGGCCGCCCTGATGGGGTTCAAGCGAGAGCAACTGGACGCAGTATTGGAGCAAACGGATGGGGTTGTGCTAGCCAACGATAATAGTCCAGGTCAAGTGGTGATTTCTGGTACCCCTGAAGCGGTGCAGACTGTCATGGATAGTATCGCCGCGAAACGTAAGGTTTTGTTGAATGTCAGTGGCGCGTTCCATTCCCCCCTGTTGGCAGATGCCGCCGCCGCCTATCAACCCATGCTCGATGGGGTTACGTTTGCCGCTGCCCAAATTCCAGTGTTATCTAATGTTGATCCTATTCCCACAACTGATGCCGATTTGCTAAAACAGCGATTGACTCGGCAAATGACAGGGGCGGTGCGGTGGCGCGAGATTGCATTGCAACTGGAAATTGAAGGGGTTGAGTTAATGCAGGAAATTGGCCCTGGTAAAGTACTCACGGGGTTGATGAAGCGCACCTGCAAGGGTGTGCGTCTAGGGAATGTGAGTGGCCTGGATGCGATCGCCCCTTGAACGCTGTAATCTCCCATTGACCCGCCAGCGCCGATGGGAATGGATAGTAATGAATTGACCGCTTAATGAACTGACCGCAACGTAGCCATGAGCCAACAGCGTGAACCCCTTGCTAATCTGTGTTTGTATAACGTGTTTAAGTGGGGGATCATTAGTCCTGTACTCCATACCTACTTCCGGGGCCGGATTTATGGTGCGGAGCAGGTTCCCGTCCAAGGACCGCTGTTAGTGGTGAGCAACCATGCCAGTTACTTTGATCCACCCTTGCTCTCTAGCTGTGTGCGGCGACCCGTGGCCTACATGGCAAAGGAAGAATTGTTCCGCATTCCGGTATTTCGCCAAGCGATTCAACTGTATGGGGCGTATCCGGTGAAACGGGGAGGGAGCGATCGCGCTGCCATTCGGGCTGCCCTATCCCGTCTAGAAAAGGGTTGGGCCGTGGGTATTTTTTTGCAGGGGACTCGGACCCCAGATGCCCGAATTCCCTCGCCGAAATTGGGGGCGGCCCTAATTGCCGCCAAGGCCCAAGTGCCCCTGCTCCCTGTGAGCTTGTGGGGAACTCAGGACATTCTAGTGAAGGGCAAAGCCTTGCCCCAGTCGGTGCCCATTACCGTTCGCATTGGGGAGCCAATTGCACCACCAGGGTCGAGCGATCGCGCTGCCCTCCTCGACCTCACCCAACGTTGTACCGATGCCATTCATGCCCTACATGACTTGGGGCGCTGA